>NZ_JBFTSN010000055.1:0-27080 GCF_056400045.1 Paenibacillus sp. 01L418 | reverse complement strand
GTCTTGAGGTTGCCGCATTTTCCAGCTTCAGTCCGCTTAGTGGAGCATCATAAGGGAGCGGCGTCGGATCTGTCACTGGCTCATCCGTACTATTAGGATCAATAATATCATTTGTCTCTGTCGGTGTATCGTTGCTGCCTTTCCCTCCACTGCAAGCTGTAATAAGGAGTATAAGCGATAATAATAGCAAAACTGCCGATTTTCGAATTCTTTTATTCATGCGTTTACCTGCCTTTTCCCGCTAAAACATAGCTTGTATTCGTTTTCATATTACTTCCATTTAAACACAATTGAGGACGTATGTCTCGACAAATAAGTTGCTTTCCAGGTTAAAAAATCCAAATTTTTCATATCATATCCCAATTTCCTGACAGAAAGCTTGGTCTTAGCACCGCATGGACGTGCGGCAAAAAAATAGAAGGGACAAGCTCTTGGTTAACAAGAACTTGCCCCTTCTATTTGTTCATACCGCTTTAAATACTCCAGTGATGCCATTCTTCTTGCTGTTTATCAAGTCCGTTTAGCCAATCTGAGGTTACGCGAATCGCTTCCTCCTGATGATTGCGAGCGGAGTAGGTGTGATTCGCTTGAAAAATAATTTCCTTATCGCAAAGGCCCTCATTGCGGGTCCAGAACACCTTCTGATATAAGAAGCTGTAATCGACAGGTATAAGCTCATCGCTAGTACCGTGAACCAGCAGCACCTCGCCGCCAAATTTAGTAGCTGCTTGGAAAGGCTGGTGTTGAAGCAGCGAATCAAAAAATACAGGTTGCAGCGTATACCCTTGATAATCGGAGCTTCCTCCAGTTACAGCATCGTCATAGCTGCTGCGTCCTACGATCCGTACAATATCATTGAACGGATAAGCAACAGGCGACCAAAGCACAAGACGTTTAGCGCGCTTGTCTTTAACTGCTGTCATAATCGCTACCGCCCCGCCGAGGCTGTGGCCAAGCAATACGATTCTGAGCGGATCAACACATTCCATGCTTGATAAATAATCAATCGCGCTTCTAGTCTGATCTACCATGGAATCAAAGCCGAGAGCACCGTAATCACCGCTGCTCTCGCCGCAGCCGCCATAATCGAAACGAAGGACATAAGAGCCTTGCGCCRCAAGCGCTCTAGCCGTTTTTACAAACAAACGGTCAACGCCTATGCGAGAGCCTATGAATCCATGGCAAATAATGATGGCTTGTTTTTTTTCTGAATCGTTTTTATTTCCATCCGTAGGGTAATGCAGCGTTGCCGCAAGCTCAAGCTCGTTATGTCGCAGCGTCAAGTGCTTTTCCATCCGATAACCTCCTGAAAGCCTATATATAATAATTCCTACCCGTATACTATGAATTAATATTAAAACCATAATATCATCACTGCTCTGTACCTGTCAATCTCACAAAGAAAATAAAACCAGCAAACTTTATACTGCTCCTAATCGGGACATACTACCCATATGTTTGGCAGATTCACATTTTAGGAGGTGCAAAGCTATGCCTTTATGGATTGCCTTTATAAAGGATCACTGGCTATCCTTGCTGCTTATTATAGGAATCGCAGTTGCGATATCGTTTGTATATGCGAACCGCAAGCTGCTGTTCTATAAAGAATGACGATAAGAGCACCGCAAGCAGCTGAGGGAATGGATTATTCCTCATGCATGATCGGCACTCGAATCGTCACAATTGTTCCGGCTCCACGTTCGCTGTCAATGGTTAACTGACCGCCGTGGAGCTCAATGATCTCCTTGCATATAGCTAGTCCGAGTCCAGATCCGCCATGGCCGGTACTCGCTTTATAAAACTTTTCAGTGACATGAGGCAAGTCCTCTGCTTCAATCCCACAGCCTGTATCCGCTATCGTGAGCATCGCGCTATCTTGTTCGATGGTCGTTGCTACATGAATGGTGCCGCCAGCAGGTGTAAACTTGAGCGCATTGTCAATTAGATTAATGATTACCTGCTTGAGCCGATTCGCATCCCCTCGAACAACAATTGGGCTTTTTCCATAGTTAGCCAAAATACGTACCCGCGTATGCTCCTCGCGAACCCCTAGCTGATTAACCGTTTCTTTAACCGGACCATTGAAATCAAGCACTTCACTATGCAGCTCCATCGTCCTAGCCGACAGCTTCGAGAAATCGAGCAAATCTTCAACCAGCCCCGATAAGCGCTCCGTTTCCTTGCTAATAATGGATAAGCCCAGCTTTACCTCTTCATCATCCTCGGTAGGCTCGCTTTCCTTTAAGGTTTCACTCCAGCCCTTAATCGATGTAAGCGGGGTGCGAAGCTCATGGGATATCGAAGAAATAAAGTCATCCTTCAGCTTCTCACGTTTGCTAAGCTCTAATACCATGGCATTAAACGTTTCCGCTAGCTGACCAATTTCATCATCATTCCGCTGAATAGCCCGATGTGTCCAATCTCCCTCGGCCATATAGCGCGCCGCTCGTGTAAGCTCTCGAATCGGCTTGACGATTCGCTGGGCGAGAAACAAGCTTAAGCCAAGAAACAACAGGACAACTCCGATACCAACCGCTGTTGCCATCCGGATAAGCAAGCTCACCATCGCATCTACTTGATTTAAGGAAGCTGAATAACGAAGCATGGATACGACCCGTGTTTCATTCCAAAGCGGTATCGTGACCGACATGACCCGCTCTCCATAATAAGGGTCAACTCCCCGCCAGCTTCCCGTTGTCCCTGCAATCGCGGACTTTACGTCAGCAGTCGTATAACGAATATCTGGTGCAAAACCGTCGGAATCGATCCGAATTTGCCCCGTGCTGTCAAGAAGCTGCAGCCTAGTGCCGCTTTCAACCATGTATTGCAAAATATAATCGCCCTGATCCTTCACTGTAAGCGAGGAAAGCGAACGGCTGTGCAGTGTTAACGCCGACTCCGCACGTTGTTTAACGGAGCTCTGCGCGCTTCCGTAATAGTAGTTCCACATTAATGCTGCGAACACGCCACCAAGTACGCTGACGACAAGCACGATGAGCAGCAAATAGCTCCACACCATTCTCGTTTGTACGCTTTTCATTCGTTGCCGCCCCGCTTCCACCGATAACCATAACCCCAAACCGTTTCAATAAAGGCTGGATCGGATGGGTTTTTCTCGATTTTCTGGCGAATTCTTCGAATATTCACGTCCACTACCTTAAGATCTCCAACATAATATCTGCCCCATACCTCTGTCAAAATATGATCTCGGCTGACGCTCTCGCCGACTCGTTCCATCAATAGTCGTACAAGCGTCCATTCCGTAGGCGTCAAAATAATTTCCTTGCCCTGCTTCCACAGCTTCCGCTCTGCTACAGAGAGCCGGAACGGCTGTACATGCAGCTCCTGATGATGAAAGCCCCCGCTTCCATAAATCGTCGTAGGCTGCTGTTCTTCTATCGGACGCTGTACATTAAATGCAGATGTCGCTGCCGCTATAGGCGCTGCTTCGCCACGGGACACTCCCTCACTTGCCGCAATCGATTCAGATGCAGCACCAACCTCTTGCTCCTGATCATCCAGCTGAGGCTTCATTCTCCGATAGAGCGACTTAATCCGCGCAATAAGCTCGCCTGGACTGAAAGGCTTCTGCACATAATCATCTGCACCTAGCTCCAGCCCATGAATTTTATCCTCTTCCTGCGACTTCGCCGTTAGCATAATAATACCCATGCGCGGATAGCGGGCACGCAGCTGCTCGCACACTTCAAACCCGCTGATCGTCGGCAGCATAACGTCGAGCAGCGCAATATCGATAGGCCCTTCTGTATCTGCAAGCGCTAACGCTGATTCGCCAGTTTCCGCCTCTATCACTTCCATATCGTTGCGCTTTAGATTAATGCGGACAAAGCCGCGGATGGACTCCTCGTCCTCCAACAATAATATACGCATAGCTTAAAGCACCCGCTTTTCTCTCTTAATCGTTACGGATAGTAAGCGAAGATGCAAACTCTGCTTCTACCCCTGCCATCTCGCTAAAAGCTTGCCGGTCTGCTTCAGGCCACTCGGCTGGAGCTTCCACTACGAATGAAACCGCAAAAACATTGCCGCTGTCCGTCATTAGCTGCCGATATCGTTTAGATTGCTGCTTCCAAGTTGATTCAACGCTATCCCACTGCTTCTGCGGTACTGCATATAAGGTCGCCAGCTTGGCTGTCTTATTCAATTTTTCATTCCAGTAATCGATGGATACAAGGGCATGCGGCTCGTTCAAGCTGTGCATCGTATAACGGCCTAACCATTGTTCAGGTATACGAAGCTGTATACCATAACTATAATCAGAAAATTCCTCTGTTATTTTCACAAAATCAGATTTACCGTCCCATTGCATCCATTCATCCAACCATTTGGAATCGGAATAAGGAACCTCTGAATAACCCGGAGCCTCTTTCGTCCATGGCAGTTCAAAAATGCCATCGCCATTTATATCCTTGCTCATCGTTGGCGTTCCGCTAATTCCTTCCTGCCCTATAGAACGATTCGGATAAACGAGCCTGAGCTTGTTTCGCTCCCAAACGTACATAGTGGTATAAGTACTATGCGCGCCGGTCGACGCTTCCAAAATAATACCTCTACGAGTAGGTGAAATCCGTCCAATGAGCAAACGATCATAACTATTCACTTCTTTATACAGGTTCTCTGTATGTATTTCCCGCATGCTCCCGTTGATCCAATTGTAAATGGTTAAATGGAATTCAGGCAGCGCCATTTCTTGATTCGTACCAATCTCCGATATAATCGCAAGCTCAATTCGTCCATCTTCATTAATGTCGCCCGTATCTCCATAAGAATAAGGCAAGGTCTCCATAGGCTTCAATGTCAATTTGCCGACATCATTGCGAACTGGCTTCGATTTAAACGAATAAATCTCGAGAACATTCGGACTGTCAAAAGCTCCGATCCACCCGATCATGATTTCCATTTGACCATCGTTATCGAGATCCTCTATTTTCAGCCAATCGATTAATCTGGCCAGCGGCTGCTGAATGAGCACCCACGGCTTCCATACGGAATTCGTATATTTGAACACCATTAACTCAGGTGAACTGTATTCATTGTAATAAGAAACGATAGCCTCTTCCGTTCCGTCTCCGTCCACATCAATGAGGCGTATGGCTTCCATATGATCCTCTCTAAGAGGAAGTGTCAGCTTGCTGTAATCCGGTAAATTTTTTTCAATTGCCTGCACGATAGCCTGTTTCTCGGGTGAAATAGCAGGCTTCTGCAGAAGATCTGCAGGCGCGGCTGTATAACGACAGCCAGCTGCGAGCAATAGGAGTGGAATCAAGCCACCGAGCATTAAGCTCCATCTCATGATTGGTCCACGCCTATTTCTCACATTACTATCACTTGCGTTATCCAACGTTGCAGCCTCCTCGTGCATGTTCCCAGTTAAGCCAATTGATCGGCAGTCACTAACGTATAACCCATATTTTCCAAAAGATCAATGATAGCAGGTAAAGCGTGTACCGTATTTTTAACATGTTTGCTTCCAAAAGAATGCATTAATATCATACCATTTGGTTTGGCTTCTTTCTTAATCATTTTGATCATATCGGAAGACGAGGTGCCCGCCCAGTCGCGCGTGTCGATATTCCAGCCAATTAGTTCACGATGATTTTCTTTCACTAATGCTTTAACCGTATCCGATACTGCCCCATAAGGCGCACGAACCATTGCTGGTGTAATGCCAATTGCTTCTTTAATTGCGTTGTCCGCTTCTTTAAATTGTTCAATAATTCCCTGCTCGTCTAGCTTAGACAAATCCTTATGATTGTTTGTATGATTGCCAATTGCATGCCCTTCGTCTACAATACGCTGCAGCACTTCTGGATTTTTCGTAACTTGTTGCCCGACTACAAAGAAAGTGGCCTTAACTCCTTTTTCCTTCAGGATATCCAAAATATCGGTTGTATAACGCTTGTCTGGACCATCGTCGAACGTGAGCGCGATAAGTTTTTTACCTTTGTCAGGCTTTGATGCTGCTATAACTTGATCCGGCTTGTCCAGCTTTTCCGTTACAGGAACTTCAGGTTTTCCCTTGTCYGGTTCGACTGGCTTATTATCCACATCGCCATGAATGATATCACCGTCTTTGCCTCCGTTGTTGCCGATAATAACGACATCTCCGTCACCAGTGGTTCCGCTTCCCGTTTCTGGCCCTTTCTCGTTGTTCCCATTATCTACAATGGGATTTTTCTCACCTGTCAAAAGCGTTGATAAGCTTAATCCGCCTTTTGCCCCACAAGCACTGAGGCTCATGATTACTACAATCGATAGAACTCCTAAAAACAAAAAACGACGCTGTCTTACTTTTTTCATTACACTCACCTTCTATTCCTCGCTGATAGATTCATTGTAACGCTGCGGCATATTGATAGAGTTACAAATTAGTAACACCTTTCGAGTGATTTTGACACACTTGGCACAAAAATAGGCGAAAATAAAAAAAAGCCAACCAGAGATTTCTGGTTGACCAAAATAAAGGAAAGACCATATTTTTATTTCGTACTAAGCAACTTAGATTAGTGCTTTAGCTGCGATGTCCGTTCGGTTTTGCTTGCCTTCAAAATCGATCACGCTAACCGCTTCATACGCGCGTGCACGAGCCTCTGCAATGTCGCGGCCGCGGCCAACGATACCTAGAACGCGTCCGCCATTCGTAACGAATTGCCCATCCTTCTCAGCTGTTCCAGCATGGAACACAAGTGCTCCCTGCGCTTCTGCTTCTGCAAGACCGGTGATTACTCGACCTTTTGGATAAGAAGCTGGATACCCTTCCGATGCGACAACAACACAAACGGCTGCTTCCTCGCTCCACTGAATATCAAGTTGATCCAAATTGCCATTCAGCGATGCAAGCACGATGTCGATCAGATCCGTTTGCAAACGAGGCAGTACAACCTGCGTTTCTGGATCTCCCATGCGAGCATTAAATTCGATCGTTTTTGGACCGTCCTTCGTAATCATAAGACCARCGAACAAAACGCCGCGGAATGGACGGCCTTCGCTGACCATCGCTCTTGCCGTTGGAATGATGATGTTCTGAATCGATTCGTCAATGATGGCTTGATCGATATGAGGCAGCGGTGTATAGGTACCCATGCCGCCTGTATTTGGCCCTTTGTCTCCATCAAAGATGGGCTTATGATCCTGTGCTGGAACCATAGCGCGCACCGTCTCACCGTCAACGAAAGCGAGAATGGACATCTCTTGCCCTACTAAGCATTCCTCGATAACGATTTGGCTTCCTGCTTGGCCGAATACTTTATCAACCATCATGTCGCGCAGCGCTTGCTCCGCTTCCTCTAGCGTAGCTGCAACCGTAACGCCTTTGCCAGCTGCGAGCCCGTCAGCTTTAATAACGATAGGAGCGGATTGCTCGCGAAGGTAAGCGGACGCTGATTCATAGTCGGTGAATGTTTCATATTTCGCCGTAGGAATATCGTATTTTTTCAATAGATTTTTCATGAAAATTTTGCTGCCTTCGATTTCAGCCGCATTTTTGCGAGGACCGTATGCCACGATTCCTGCTGCTTCGAATGCGTCTACGATACCATCTGCAAGCGGATCATCTGGACCTACAAAAACAAGATCAATTGCAGCATCCTTTGCAAACTGAATAAGCTCATCAAATTGATTGACCGCAATCGGTACAATTTCAGCTAGCTGAGCAATGCCTGCGTTGCCCGGTGCGCAAAAAATTTCTTTTACCTTCTCGCTTTTCTTAAGCGCCCATACGATTGCATGCTCTCGTCCGCCGCCGCCAACTACCAAAATACGCATAACCGATAACCTCCCAAATGACTAAATACAAGTAAAAACGCCTTCGGCGACCTTTGTACGCTGAAGCAGCTTTGACGAATAAAAACAAGCCCTTTATAAGCTAACAAACTTATTTTAAAAAATGCAGCCGCCGCCCGCGCCAGCTGTCTGTCGTTAACGTGCGGCTGCCTATTTGAATAGCTGCGCCAGGTTCTAGTGTTTAAAGTGACGTACGCTTGTGAACACCATCGCGATGTTGTTCGCATTAGCAGCAGCAATCGACTCTTCGTCTTTGATTGAGCCGCCTGGTTGAATGATCGCCGTGATGCCAGCTTTGGCAGCAAGCTCTACCGTATCGCCCATTGGGAAAAATGCGTCCGATGCAAGTGCTGCTCCTTTTGCCGCTTCGCCAGCTTGTTCAATTGCAATGCGTGCTGCGCCTACGCGGTTCATTTGACCAGCACCAACGCCAATCGTCATATCGTCCTTCGCAAGCAAAATCGCATTCGATTTAACATGTTTAACAACTTTCCAGCCGAATAGCAGCTGTTTCAGCTCTTCCGCAGTCGGTTTGCGATCTGTTACAAACTGCAAATCTGCTTCTGTTACCGAATGAACGTCGCTCTCTTGTACGAGCATACCGCCGTCAACTGAAGTAACAAGCCATTCCGGCTTGCGCTCACTAGCTGCCGAAAGCTCTCCCAGCTTCATCAAACGGATATTTTTCTTCTTCGTCAAAATCTCAAGCGCTTCAGGCGTGAAGTCAGGCGCGATGATGATTTCGAGGAAAATACCGCCAAGCAGCTCAGCTGTGTCTGCACCGATCGTACGGTTAGCAGCTACGATACCGCCGAAGATCGACGTTCGGTCTGCTGCATAAGCTTTTTGATAAGCTTCATGGATTGTAGCGCCGATTCCTACGCCGCAAGGATTCATATGTTTGACAGCAACGACCGCTGGCTCATCGAATTCTTTTAGAATTGCGAGTGAAGCGTTGGCATCGCTAATATTGTTATAGGAAAGCTCTTTGCCGTGCAGCTGCTCAGCAGTCGTTACGTTGCCTGCTGCTGCAAGCGGCTTGCTGTAGAATGCAGCTTTCTGGTGCGGGTTCTCGCCGTAACGCAGATCCTGTACCTTCTCATAAGTAACGGTGTACGTTTCAGGCAATGATTCGCCCACTTGCTTGGTCAAGTAATCAGAGATAAGGGAATCATAAGCCGCAGTATGACGGAACACTTTGGCAGTCAGGCGTTTGCGCGTCTCAAGCGTCGTATCGCCTTGTGCTTTCAATTCCTCAATCACCGTACCGTAGTCGGCTGTATCTACTACAACCGTTACGAATGCGTGGTTTTTGGCAGCTGAACGAAGCATCGTCGGGCCGCCGATATCGATATTTTCGATTGCATCCTCATAGGAAACATCAGGTTTCGCAATCGTTTCTTTGAACGGATACAAGTTAACGACAACGAGGTCGATGTAATCCAGACCAAGCTCCTTCATCGTGTTCTGATGCTCTTCATTGTCACGCACCGCGAGCAAGCCGCTATGTACGGCCGGGTGAAGCGTTTTGACACGACCATCCAAAACCTCCGGGAAGCCCGTTACATCGGAAATACCGATAACCGGAATGCCTTCCTTTTGCAGCAGGCTGAATGTACCGCCCGTCGAAATAATTTGCACACCTTGGCTAGCCAGTTCTCTAGAAAACTCCACGATTCCTGACTTATCCGAAACACTAATTAACGCTCTGCGAATTGCCATGCAAATCCCTCCTCATCTATTTGACCAAACAATTTCTCTTCTCCAAATACTGCATCCACACTTGCCGATATGATTGGTCTCATCATCGGTGTTGTTTCGGTTCACACTATCGCACCAAATTGAGCTTATATTAGCCGTTTACTGTCACATGACGACCATTCAGTGTGACGCGACCCTTCGCGATATGCTGAATAACTGCGGGCAGCAGCGCCTGCTCGGCTGCGTGAATACGCTCCGCTAGCGAATCTTCCGTATCTCCGCCTTGCACTTCCACTGCTTGCTGCGCGATAATTGGTCCGCTGTCCATGCCGCCGTCCACGTAGTGAACGGTGACGCCAGTCAGCTTAACGCCATACGCAAGCGCCTGCCCGATGCCATTCACGCCGGGGAATGCCGGCAGCAGCGCCGGATGAATATTAATCATCCGACCATAAAATGGCTCAACCAGCAAAGGCGTAATAATGCGCATGTAGCCTGCAAGCACGATCAGCTCAACGCCGCGCCGCGCTAGCTCAGCGATAATTTCCGTCTCATAAGCTTCGCGAGACGGGTATTCCTTCGGCGTGAACAGGAACGTGTCCACACCAGCCTTCCGTGCGCGCTCCACAACGGGAGCGGCAGGCTTGTCACAAACAAGAAGCTCGATGGTTACATCGAGCTTCCCTTCCTGCACCGCATCTACAATCGCTTGGAAATTCGTACCTTGTCCCGAAGCGAAAACAGCGATGCGAAGTGCTCCCATTATACTTCCGCTCCCGTAAACGTTACGATGCGGCTTCCTTCCGTAACCGTTCCGATACGGTAAGCCTGCTCACCAAGCTCAGAAGCAATGCGAAGAGCTTCATTTGCTTGATCAGCTGGAACAACAACAACTAGACCAATACCCATATTGAAAGTCGTGAACATATCACGATTCGTAATCGCGCCTTTATTTTGCATCAAATCGAAGATTGGCAAAATCGGCCATGAGCCGTATTCCACATCAACGTTCACGCCGTCAGGCAGTACCCGCGGAATGTTCTCGATAAAGCCGCCGCCAGTAATATGTGCCATGCCCTTCACTTCCACTTGCTCAACCAGCTTAAGCGCCGATTTCACGTAGATGCGTGTTGGCTCAATCAGCACATCGCCTAGCTTCGCGCCGCCAAGCTCTTCAAGCTCTTGATCAAGCGAATAACCTGCGTCTTCAAGCAGCAAGCGGCGAACGAGCGAGAAGCCGTTGCTGTGAATACCGCTGGAAGCAAAACCGATAACCGCATCGCCAGCAGCGATAGTTGATCCGTCGATCATTTTTTTCTTATCCACAATACCAACTGTAAAACCAGCGATATCGTATTCTCCGCCTTGATACATGCCCGGCATTTCAGCTGTTTCGCCGCCGATGAGTGAACAGCCAGCTTGTACGCAGCCTTCTGCAATACCTTTAACGATCGCTTCGATTTTCTCAGGAACGACCTTGTCGCATGCCAAGTAATCAAGGAAGAACAACGGCTCTGCGCCTTGTACGATAATATCGTTCACGCACATGGCTACGGCATCAATGCCGATCGTGTCATGCTTGTCCATGGCAAAAGCAAGCTTCAGCTTCGTTCCGACGCCATCTGTTCCAGACACGAGTACAGGCTCATCGTACTTGTCCTTGTTAAGGCTGAACAGACCGCCAAAGCCGCCAAGTTCTGCCAGCACCTCTGGACGGTAAGTCCGTTTTACGTGCTTCTTCATCCGTTCAACCGCTTCGTTGCCTGCCGCGATATCGACGCCGGCTTTTTTGTACGCTTCTGACACTCTCGGTCAACTCCTTAACTAATTTAGGAGCAGCAATCGCTCCATGAGGTTAATCATTTATGTTATTAACAGCTGCAGCTTTTGTCTGATTCTTCGTTAACTGGTGTTGGGTAGTCATTATCGAAGCAAGCTAGACACATGCCGCGATTATAAGCCCCATCATTGCCGCCAACAGACTCAACAAAACCTTCGTTGCTTATAAAAGATAATGAATCAGCATTAATTTGCTTGCGGATTTCCTCTACTGTCCTTGAAGAAGCAATGAGCTCTTTGCGGTCAGGAGTATCAATTCCGTAGTAGCATGGGTTTTTGAAAGGCGGCGATGTGATGCGCACATGCACCTCAGTCGCTCCCGCTTCACGAAGCAGGTTTACGATCCGCAGCGATGTTGTGCCCCGAACGATTGAATCATCAATCATAACGACACGTTTGCCTTCCACCACTTTACGAACGGCAGACAGCTTCATTTTTACACCCTTCTCGCGAAGCTCTTGAGAAGGCTGGATGAATGTCCGGCCGGTATATTTGTTTTTGATAAGGCCAAGCTCGTATGGAATACCGGTTTGCTCCGCGTATCCAATTGCTGCTGAAATACTCGAATCCGGCACACCCGTTACGATATCCGCATCAACAAAAGATTCGGAAGCAAGCTGGCGACCCATCCGTTTGCGGGCCATATGAATATTAATGCCATTGATATCACTATCAGGACGGGCAAAATAAATATACTCCATCGCACAAGTTGCGCGGCGGTCAACCTCCGCGTAACGTTCCTCGCGCATGCCGTCTGCATCAAGAATTAGCAATTCACCAGGCTGTACATCACGCTCATACACGGCACCAATTGTCTCGAATGCACACGACTCCGACGAGAATACATAACCTTCGCCAATACGGCCCATAACAAGCGGACGAAGAGCATGCGGATCAGCTGCAACGAGCAGCTTGTCGTTTGTCATAATCAAGAAAGCAAATCCGCCAACGATGCGCTGCAGTGCTTCCTTCGCAGCCGTCTCGAAATCCTTCGATGAACGTGCAATAAGATGCGCGATAACTTCCGTGTCGCTGGACGTTTGGAAGATCGAGCCCGACATCTCAAGCTCACGGCGAATTTCCGGCGCATTCACGATATTGCCGTTTGTAGCAACAGCAAGGTCACCGTCGCGATAGCGGAAAATAAGCGGCTGTGCGTTCGCAAGCTTACTTTCTCCCGCTGTCGAATAACGTACGTGGCCGATAGAGCGATCCCCGGCAAGCATATCGAGATTTTCCTTGTTGAATACTTCTTTTACGAGACCCATACCACGGTGATAAGCGAACTTATTGCCATTTTTCGTATCAACCGTACAGATTCCCGCACTTTCCTCACCGCGATGCTGAAGCGCATGAAGACCATAATAGGACAGGTTGGACGCTTCGGGGAGATTAAAAACCCCGAAAACGCCACATTCCTCACGCAATTTATCAAACATATCGTCACGGCCAATACCTTCGTTATAGTGGTCGCCCGTCCATAACAAAGGTTCCTGTCTTATTTGTTCATCAGACATGGAATCGCATCCTTCCAGACCTTCTCCAGTTGTGTTACCGGCGCCTGAATGCCGGATTTTCCGTTTACGCTTATGGTCAGGCTGCTGCCTTTAACGTTACCAACTTGTGCATGAACAACGCCTTGCTCTGTAAGCCATGCTTGCAATGCCGCTGCTTGATCCGGCTTAGCCGACAGCAAGATACGGGATTGCGATTCGCTGAACAATAGGTGATCAGCACGTAGATCAGATGACAATGCCACTTCTGCGCCTAGACGACCGCTAATGCATGATTCTGCAACAGCTACCGCAATACCGCCTTCGGACAAGTCATGAGCCGATGCTACGAGACCTTTTTGAATCGCGCCAAGGACAGCATCCAGAACCTTCTTCTCTGTAGCAAGATCGATTTCTGGAGGACGGCCAGCAGCAGCGCCTTGCGTAACGTACTGGAATTCACTTCCGCCCATTTCCGCTTTTGTTTCGCCTACGAGAATAATAACATCACCCTCAGCTTTGAAGCCTTGCGTTGTGATGTGATCGATATCGTGTACAAGACCAACCATACCGATTACTGGTGTCGGGTAAATAGCACCCTTAGCGTTCTCATTGTACAAGCTTACGTTACCGCCGATAACCGGTGTGTTAAGCACGACGCAAGCCTCGGACATCCCATCTGCCGATTTCTCAAGCTGCCAGAATACTTCTGGCTTCTCAGGGTTACCGAAGTTAAGGTTGTCAGTTACAGCAAGCGGCTCAGCGCCTGAGCACACGATATTACGAGCAGCTTCTGCCACCGCAATGCGTCCGCCTACTTCTGGATCTAGATATACGTAACGTCCGTTGCAATCCGTTGTCATCGCAAGCGCTTTGCGCGTGCCGCGAATCGTTACGACTGCCGCATCGGAGCCTGGCTGAACAGCTGTCGATGTACGAACCATGTAGTCATATTGATTGTAAACCCACTCTTTGCTAGCAACTGTCGGGGAAGCAAGAACCTTCTCCAGCGCGCCAGTCAAATCCGTTACTTCATCATATGCCGATGTATCTACAGCGGCATTCTCGCTGTAATATGCAGGCTCTTTGGATGGTTTATCGTATACAGGGCACTCGTCAACGAGCGCTTTAACCGGCATATCGGCAACCTCTTGGCCTTGGTGGAACAAACGAAGACGACCGTCATCCGTTACTTTACCTACTTTGGCGCAAATAATGCCCCAACGATCAAAGATTTCCTTCGCTTGCGCTTCATGCTGCGGCTCTACGACGAAGAGCATACGCTCTTGCGACTCCGAAAGCATCATTTCATAAGGCGTCATGCCTGTTTCACGCTGCGGTACCTCGTCAAGGTAAAGCTCAAGGCCGTTGCCAGCTTTCGAAGCCATCTCAGCACTGGAGCAAGTAAGACCCGCTGCGCCCATGTCTTGAATACCAAGAACGATACCGGAGTTGATAAGCTCAAGCGTCGCTTCCATAACCAGCTTCTCCATGAATGGATCGCCGACTTGAACAGCTGTACGTTTTTCTTCTGATTCCTCGGAAAGCTCAACCGATGCAAAAGTAGCACCGTGAATACCGTCGCGGCCAGTAGCAGGACCAACGTAGAATACCGGGTTGCCTACCCCTTTTGCGACACCGCGCTGAATTTTATCATGATCGATTAGACCTACGCACATCGCGTTAACGAGCGGATTGCCCTCGTAGCTCTCATCGAACATAACCTCGCCCGCAACTGTCGGAATACCAATACAGTTACCGTAGCCAGCAATTCCGCTAACGACGTGCTCAAACAAATATTTAACGCGCTCATTTTCAAGACGGCCAAAACGCAAGCTGTTCAGCAATGCGATTGGGCGTGCGCCCATGGAGAAAATGTCGCGGATAATGCCGCCTACGCCAGTGGCAGCGCCTTGATAAGGCTCAACCGCTGATGGATGGTTATGCGATTCGATTTTGAATACAACCGCTTGGTTGTCGCCAATATCGACGATACCCGCGCCTTCGCCCGGTCCCATGAGAACGCGAGGTCCTGTGATCGGGAATTTTTTCAAAATAGGCTTGGAGTTTTTGTAAGAGCAATGTTCTGACCACATAACGCTGAATACGCCGATCTCCGTGTAGTTTGGCTTACGGCCAAGAAAGCCGCAAATGAGCTCAAATTCATAATCGGATACACCAAACTGGCTGTAAATTTTTTGCTCGGCAATTTGCTCCGCTGTCGGTTCCTTAGCTGTTAACTGCTGCGCCATGTTGTTCCCTCCATGCATTCAAAATCGATGTAAACATCCGTTTGCCGTCTTCCGAGCCAAGCAATTGATCAACTGCACGCTCTGGATGCGGCATCATGCCTACTACGTTACCTGTTTTGTTGCTAATGCCCGCAATGTTCTCTACAGAACCGTTCGGATTTGTGTCGCCCGCATAGCGGAAAATAATTTGATCGTTCGCTTTAAGCTCAGCAAGCGTTGCGTCGTCGCAATAGTAGTTGCCTTCGCCGTGTGCGATTGGAATATTTATAATTTCACCTTGCGAATATTGGTTGGTAAAAGCTGTGTTGTTGTTTACCACTTCAAGCGGCGCTTGATGGCAGCGGAACTTCAGTCCGTTGTTGCGAATCAAGGCGCCTGGCAGAAGGCCAGCCTCCGTCAAGATTTGGAATCCGTTGCAAATGCCTAGAATATATTTGCCTGCTTCGGCTGCTTTTTGAACTTCCGCCATAACAGCAGCGAATTGCGCAATTGCGCCGCAGCGCAGGTAATCGCCGTAGGAGAAGCCTCCAGGTACTAGAATCGCATCATAAGAAGACAAGTCTGTAGCTGTGTGCCATACGTAGTCAACCGACTGGCCGATCGTGTCTTCGACTGCTTTGTAGCAATCGATGTCACAGTTGGAGCCTGGAAATACAAGTACTGCAAACTTCATCGCCCTATCCCTCCAGCTCAAAACGGAAATCTTCTACAACCGTGTTCGCAAACAGCTTCTCGCACATAGCTTTAATGCGTACTTCCGCTTCTGCGTGGTCAGTCGTATCAAGCTCAAGCTCCAAATATTTGCCGATGCGTACTTTTTCGACTTCAGAGAAACCAAGTGTGTGAAGCGCTCCTTGTACAGCGGTTCCTTGTGGATCCAAAACGTTTTGCTTGATAGTGACGTAGACGGTTGCCTTCATAATAGCCTCCTGAAAATGTGGGTTTTTTCTCGCAGCAGATTTTCGTCAAAATGTGATTGCCGCTCGGGCGTGGGAGTTATTGCTTACGCCGCTTTCGAAGCCGAGAAATTCTGATTACACGCTTTGCGGTAATTTCCCGGCTTCAAGAAGCGATCGCTGTCGCTCTCCAGCAACAACTTCCCGCTCTCCGAGCTCACACACTTTGAGATAAAACCTTTGCGAGGGTGGTCGGTGAAGCGTTTGTTTGGCGGCCGCGCTCTCGCTGGCCACCATGATTATTGTGATTGGCCTGTGCTTATGCTGCCTGTCAGTAATGCATTTGCAGCCCTGCGCTTTCGCGCTCAGGCTTATGGGGTGCAGCAGCGCTCTCGCTGACTGCCTGCCTTAGCGGCATGCGCTTCCGCGCCCCTATGTCAGCGTCATCGCTCTCGCTCAACGTTGTTAAAGTCATTCCATTCGGCTTTCAGCGGCGGATTTTAATATAACGGGAATTCCTACCGTTAAATCAAGCCTAAAAGCTAATTTGCTGCGATTAGCGGGAATTTTGGGCGTTAATTTTACTAATTTCGACGTCCTAGCTCGATTTTGCAGCATTTAACGCCTGTTTTTCCCGTTAATCCAACTATTAAAGCTAGTTTGCTGCGATTAGCGGGAACTTTGGGCGTTATTTGCAGAAACTTCGGCGTCCTAGCTCGATTTCACAGCATTTAACGCCCTTTTTTCTGTTGATCCTACTCTTAAAGCTACTTTGCTGCGAATAGCGGGAATTTTGGGCGTTAATTGCATCAATTTCGGCGTCCTAGCTCGATTTCGCAGCATTTAACGCCCGTTTTCCCGTTCTTCACTAAGCTAACAAAGCTTCCTACAGCTCTACGCCAGTAAGACGGCGGTAGATATCGCGGTAGCGGGACGTTGTTTCAGCTACTACGGAATCCGGCAGCGGTGCTGGCTTGCTGTCGCGATCCCAATCTGAGCCTAGCAAGTACGTGCGAACCGGCTCTTTGTCCATGCTGTCGATCTCGATATCCAGCGCATAATTGCCTTCCGCCCAGAAGCGGGAGGAGTCAGGCGTGAAGATTTCGTCGATCAAGATCACTTTGCCGTCGATGAGTCCAAACTCGAATTTGCAATCGGCAAGGATGATGCCATGCTCTGCGCAATAGCCATGAGCGTATTCGTACAGCTTGATGCTGCGGTCACGAAGCTCCTCGGCAAGCTCAGCACCGACCATTTCAGCCATTTTCTCAAATGGGATGTCCTCATCGTGACCAACGTCGTTTTTCGCTGCCGGCGTAAAAATTGGAGCAGGAAAACGTTCGTTTTTGCGGAGGCCCGCTGGAAGCTCTATACCGTTAATCGCTGACGTTTGCTGATACTGTCTCCAGCCGCCGCCAGTGATATAGCCGCGAACCACACATTCGATATCGATGCGCTCCGCTTTGCGGGTAACCATAATCCGGTTTTTGAGCAGCTCCGGCTCGGTTACGAGACCGCCAAGCTTCTCCACATCGGTATGAACGACGTGGTTCACTTGAATGTCAGCGGTTTGCTCGAACCAGTAAGCGGACAAACGGTTCAGCACATTGCCCTTGTCCGGCACTGCCGGGTCAAGCACGTAGTCGAATGCGGAAATGCGGTCGGTTACGACGATGAGGAAATGCTCGCCCAGATCGTACAGCTCACGAACCTTTCCTTTGTAAATCAGCGGAGCTTTAATATAATCGACAGCTGTCGATAGAGCTTGCGATGGTGCAGTCATCAGGCCAGCCTCCCCTTAAATCAATCCAAGACGTGTAAAAATCGTATCAACATGCTTTAGATGCCAAGCTGGATCGAAGCAATCATCGATTTCTTCTGTCGTCARCACGCTTGTAATTTCCTCTGTCTCACCAATGAGTTCGCGGAATTGACGTTTTGTTTCCCATGCCTGCATTGCACGCGGTTGAACCGTGTCATAAGCTTTCTCACGACTGAAGCCTTTGTCGATCAGCTTCGTCAATACGCGGCCAGAGAATGGCACGCCATATGTCGCTTGCATGTTGCGCTTCATGTTTTCCGGGAACACGGTCAGGTTGTTGATGATGTTGCCCAAACGGTTCAGCATGTAGTTAAGCAGCATCGTTGCATCCGGCAAAATAATACGTTCAACAGACGAGTGGCTAATATCGCGTTCATGCCAAAGGGCAATGTTCTCGTAAGCTGTAACCATATGTCCGCGAATAACGCGGGACAAACCGGAAATGTTCTCGCAGCCGATTGGATTGCGTTTGTGCGGCATTGCGGATGAACCTTTTTGACCTTTTGCGAACGCTTCTTCTACTTCACGGAACTCACTCTTCTGCAAAGCGCGAATTTCAGTTGCAAACTTATCAAGCGAAGAGGCTACGAGTGCAAGAGTCGCCATATATTCAGCGTGACGGTCACGCTGCAGCGTTTGTGTTGAGATTGGAGCTGCGGTAATGCCAAGCTTCTTGCATACAAATTCTTCAACAAAAGGATCGATATCTGCGAATGTACCTACCGCACCGGACATTTTACCGAACTGCACGTTGTTCGCAGCATGGTGGAAACGCTCCAGGTTACGCTTCATTTCCTCATACCAAAGCGCCATTTTCAGACCAAAGGTTGTTGGTTGCGCGTGTACGCCATGCGTACGGCCCATCATCGGCGTATCCTTGTATTGCAATGCTTTGTTCTTAAGAATTTCGATAAAACGTTCGATATCTTTCACAAGAATCGCGTTAGCTTGAAGAAGCAAATAACCGATAGCTGTATCTACAACGTCCGTAGAAGTAAGGCCGTAATGCACCCATTTGCCTTCAGGGCCTGCTTTCTCAGATACGGCGCGTGTAAACGCGATAACGTCATGACGAGTGTCCTGCTCAATTTCATAAATCCGATCGATATCGAAATCAGCTGATGCGCGAAGCGCGACAACGTCTTCCTTCGGAATAACGCCTAGCTCAGACCAAGCCTCGCATGCGCAAAGCTCAACTTCCAGCCATGCTCTGAATTTATTTTCCTCTGTCCAAATAGCTCTCATTTCCGGTCTGCTGTAACGATCTAACATGATTGCTTCACACCTTCCAAATAGTTGTTTCTTCGATCCAGCTAAGCGCAGCATCCGTCGTTTCTGCCAAAACATTGACATGGCCCATCTTCCGCTTCACAACAGCTTCCTTTTTCCCGTACAAATGCAATTTCGGAGCGACATTCAAGCGCTTAGCCGCTTCATCCGCGCGAGCTGTGAGCTCTAGAAGCGGTGCGACATGCTCACCCAGCACGTTCACCATAACAACAGGACTCATAAGCGTCGTATCTCCGAGCGGCAGATTGCATACCGCGCGTACATGCTGCTCGAACTGTGACGTTCGGCAGGCTTCCATCGTGTAGTGACCGCTGTTATGCGGGCGTGGTGCAAGCTCATTTACGAACAGCTCACCATCCGCTGTAACGAACAGCTCTACTGCAATTAGACCAACTACGCCTAATCCCTCAGCGATACGCTCTGCAAGCCGTTCTGCTTGCTGCTGCAAATCCTCCGTAATTCTTGCTGGCACGATAGACAAATGCAATATATTATCGACGTGTATGTTTTCCGCGACAGGGAAAACCTTGATCTCACCCTGCGGACTTCTCGCCGCTATAACTGATATTTCCTTATCAAAACGAATGAACTGCTCAAGCACCAGTTGGACGCGCGCTCGTGCTAAGGTCTCATACGCTTCTTCTATTTCGCTTTCGCTGCGAATGACCCATTGGCCTTTGCCATCGTAACCGCCCATAGCTGTTTTCAATACGCAAGGTGTTCCAAAGGCGGTAACAGCCTCGCGCAGCTCGTCTGCGCTGCGAATCTCGCGGTAAGGGGCAACACGTACGCCAGCTGCTTCAATCGCCCGCTTCTCGCGAAGCCGATGCTGCGTTGTATACAGCAGCTCACTTCCCTGCGGCACATAAGACTCTGCCATCAGCATCGCCGCTACATCTGCATCCACATTCTCGAATTCGTATGTGATGACGTCCGATCGTTTTGCAAGCTCCCTCGCTGCATCGTGATTGTCGTAAGCTGCGACGATTTGCTCTGCTACTTGTCCAGTCGGAGCATCCGGCGTTGGATCAAGAGCAATGAAGCGATACCCCATCGCGCTGCCTGCATTCGCCATCATTCGTCCAAGCTGCCCGCCGCCTAATATGCCGATCGTACTGCCTGGCAACAGCGTCTGGATCGTTTGCTTGTCCGTTTTTTGACTCATAACGTCTCACTGCTTTCCAGCACTTCCTGCTTTACACGCTCGCGACGTGCGATTACACGCGCTTGCACCTCGGGATCAAACGCTCCCAGCATTTGTGCCGCGAGCAGTCCAGCATTCGTTCCGCCTGCGTTGCCAATGGCTACCGTAGCTACTGGAATGCCGCCAGGCATTTGAACGATAGAGAGCAAGGAATCAAGTCCGCTCAAATTCGAGGACTTCACGGGAACGCCAATAACCGGCAAAATCGTCTTAGCAGCGACCATGCCGGGCAAATGTGCAGCTCCGCCGGCTCCGGCAATAATTACCTTAAGCCCTCGTTCTACTGCAGTTTCTGCATACTCGAACATTAAATCCGGTGTCCGATGCGCGGAAACGACTTTTTTCTCATAAGGAATTTGCAATTCCTCTAGTACGTCGCAGGCTAATTTCATTGTGTCCCAATCCGATTTGCTGCCCATGATGACGCCAACCTTCGCAGACATGCGTTCAAACCCACTTTCATCTATAAGATAATTAATGATCAAGCATCCTATAAAACAACACATCCAAAATAGAAAAGGCCCTTCAGCAGCCATAAGAATGGGGATGCCGCAGGACCGGAGCGGAAGCACAGACCGGTATTCATGCGAATCCATGGCCAATCAAGCTTCACTTCAATGAGGACGAGACAAATCGTGCTGCAGAGCCGAAAAGACAACAGAAGGCTGCCCCGTAAAGGAGGCAACCAGTGTCCAACTAACAAGGCACTTTGCAGACTTGCATTTGCTTTATGGCGATCCGAAACCTTACGATTCGATATCGCTTATCGTCTCATTTTGCTCGTAGTCCGAAAATTAAGGTTCTCGGGTAGAAACATTCAGGCCTGATCCCGAATATATACGAGTAAACTTTAAATGAAATAGTAGGAAGACAAACAAACAGCAATACGTTCCAGCGGACAATTCCGCCTCAAACCTATTCTAGTTTATCTAATCCCCAAACCACTGTCAATGAAATACGAACATTAAAAGAGAATGTTTTATAAAGGTTCGTTTTTTTGAACAAAATAATCGGAAATCCCGTATGAAATAACCATATTTAGGTGTATCGCACCTGATCATTCCCTAAACTTACCTTCTTTACTATTCTGTACAACCCCCATTCGTATTGGCTTTCGTACTTTTTCTTTGGCCTCTTCCTTATCATTCCCATTTCTCCGTCTGCCTTAAGCGAACGGATTGTCATTTCCCATTCGAATGCGAGAGCCATTTAATGAATACATTATAAAAGAGTCTTTTCTTAGCATTCAGGCAGGCACCGCAGCCGAGACCGCAATAGCTAATCATTTTAAAAAGGAGGCTCGAATAGGGTGCATATTCATGTCGTGCAAAAAGGAGATTCCATCTATAAGCTTTCTCAAATATACGATTTGTCGATAAACGATATCACAGATGCAAACGGCCTTAGCGACCCAAACGTACTCGTTATTGGTCAGGCGCTTATTATTCCAACTGATGCAAGCACTCATAAAGTACATTACGGTGAATCGCTCTGGCTAATCGCCCAGCGATATGGCGTTACACTGCAGGAGCTCGCGAAAATAAACAAAATCTCTAATCCCGCCCTTATTTACCCGGGGCAAACACTCGTTATTCCTCAAACCGTGCGGCCAACAATTGAAGTAAACGCCTATACACAGAAATTTGACGCTGCCGGTGTTCGTTTAATTGAGGACATTGGCCAACATCTAACCTATTTAAACCCATTCAGTTACCGTGTACAGGCTGACGGTACTTTTACGCTTTTAGATGATTCAGCTATTATAAATGCAGCCTACCAGACACAAACAACGCCTATGATGGTTCTAACTAATTTCGAAAACGGCACATTCAGTCCTGATACTGCCCATGCGGTGCTCGCCGATGCCGGGCTTCAACAAAAACTCATATCGAGCATTCTCATTATGATGAAGCAGAAAGGTTATCTAGCGCTCAATGTTGATTTCGAATATGTTCCGCCTGCCGATCGTGAGTTATTTCAACATTTTATTCAAAATCTCGTCGACAGCCTGCACCCGGAAAATTATCTCGTATCCGTTTGCCTCGCGCCCAAGCTGAATGCCGACCAAGCAGGCACACTATATGAAGCGCATGATTACCAGGCTCTAGGCCGCATTGCCGATTTTGTTATTCTCATGACCTATGAATGGGGCTGGTCGGGCGGGCCGCCGCGAGCCGTCGCTCCGCTGAACGAGGTCAACAAGGTGCTGCAATATGCCCTCAGCGTTATTCCTCCCCAAAAAATCGTAATGGGCATGCCTTTGTATGGCTACGATTGGACACTTCCCTACGTCCAAGGCGGAAAGTGGGCACCGACGATCAGTCCGCATGAAGCGGTAATTCGTGCGAATACTTACGGAGCCACTATTCAATATGATGATGAGGGACAATCACCTTACTATAACTATTACGACAAGGAAGGCCGAGAGCATGTGGTCTGGTATGAGGATGCACGCAGCGTTCAAGCCAAATTCAATCTTGTCAAAATATATAAGCTTCGCGGCATCGGCTATTGGGTGCTCGGCGTACCGTTCCCGCAAAACTGGTATGTGCTGCAAGCCAATTTTAAAGTGAAAAAGCTCATATAATTAATGATTTAATACAGATAAAAAGAAGGGCCGTATCGTTCGGCATAATCGAACGGTACGGCCTTCTTTTTTATTTATTAAACCAACCACACCGTTTTTGCAGTGGCAGGTACACGCTGCGGCTCTGGAGCCGTCATATCCGGATAACCTAGGTAAATAAAACCTACGATTTGATCTTGTTCACGCAGGCCGAATGTTTCTCTCATAATCGGGTGGTACATTGGATCGCCCGAACGCCATATCGCCCCAAGTCCATTCGCATGTGCTGAAAGCAGCAAATTTTGCACCGCTGCTTGAGCAGCAGCAAGCTCCTCTGCCAGTACAGCACGCGGATCATCCGACGGTGAGCATACTGCCGCAATAACGACTGGGGCACGGAATGCTTTGGTACGTTCTTTAGCCAAACGATCTTCAAGCGGCTGTCCGCTCAGCTCAGGAACAGCGGCCGCGGATACACGCGCATATCCTTCTGCAAGCCGCCCTCTGCCTTCACCCGTCATCACAATAAATGACCAAGGCTGCGTATTATGATGGCTAGGCGCCCAAACAGCTGCATCCAACAACCGTTCAATAAGTGCACGGTCAACAGGGTCCTTCTTCACTCTTCCAATCGTTCTTCTCGTGCGAATCGCTTCTTCTATGTTCATTTCAGCTTCTCCTCCACCCAAATGTCTATAATAAGATGCTTAAAAGCTTATTGCTCAAACAGATGCAAATATTCGCCGTATCCTTCTTCCTCCAGCTTATCCTTGCCGATAAAACGCAGTGAGGCGGAATTGATGCAATAACGAAGCCCCGTCGGCTGCGGTCCATCATCAAATACATGACCGAGATGAGAATCGCCCTCTTTGCTGCGAACCTCGACCCGTACCATATAATGCGAGGAGTCCGTATGCTCAGAAACAGCTGCTGCTTGCAACGGCTTCGTGAAGCTCGGCCAACCGCAGCCAGCATCGTACTTATCGCGGGAGCTGAACAGCGGCTCTCCAGAAACGATATCTACATAAATGCCATCCTCGGTGTGATCCCAATACTCCCCTGTGAATGGACGTTCTGTTCCACTGTTTTGTGTGACCTCATACTGGATCGGCGTAAGACGCTGCTTCAATTCTGCAGGGTCTTTCTTAATCGCCCAGTTTTGTGAAATAAAAGCGTCGCGGCCAGAGCCTTTACGATACATTTTGTAACGATACGGATTCGATTTGTGATAGCCCTGGTGATAGTCCTCTGCCGGATAAAAAGCTTGTGCCGGTTCGATTTCC
Source organism: Paenibacillus sp. 01L418 (assembly GCF_056400045.1). Classification (NCBI taxonomy): domain Bacteria; kingdom Bacillati; phylum Bacillota; class Bacilli; order Caryophanales; family Paenibacillaceae; genus Paenibacillus; species Paenibacillus sp. 01L418. The sequence continues at coordinate 2,931 of NZ_JBFTSN010000055.1, read as the reverse complement.
GTTACGATTGGCCGGTCGAAGCGACCGCTAGCTTCAAGCTCTTGTCTAGAAGCTTCCGCCAGCTCGCGCTGCTCTTCATCATAATAATAAATACCTGTCCGATAAGATTCCCCGCGATCATGGAACTGACCGCCTGCATCCGTAGGGTCGATTTGCTTCCAGAAAATATCAAGCAGCTTCTCATAAGGGAAGATCGCAGGATCATACGTAATTTGTACCGCTTCCGCATGACCTGTCGTCTCCGAGCATACTTCCTGATACGTTGGGTTTACCGTATGTCCACCCGTATATCCGGATACGACCGATATAATTCCCGGCATTTCCTCGAATGGCGATACCATGCACCAGAAGCAGCCTCCTGCGAACATTGCTTTTGCTTCTTTTCGGCTCGCGCCGTTATTTGTAATTGGTTGATCCATGCTGATCATCCTCCTAGTTGGTTCAAATGATAATGAATCTCTATTATACAATACTAGGTGGGCTAACAACAAAAAAAGGAGGAAACATCGCTTGGCAGCGACGTTTCCTCCTTCTATTGGTTATTTAAAGTCCGAGCCTGGAAAAAATACGAATAAGATCGGTAATGAGCTTGCGCCCGGTGATGAATACTGAATCGTTACTTCTGGCGCAGGCTGCATGCCAGCTGCTCCAGCGGGTTGATTCGGTTGCGTATAGATCAATGCGCCTTCGCCTACCTTCACATGACCGCCTGAAGGGACGTACACCACTTTTCCATTTACACTAACTGCGCCTTGGAAAATTCCCGCTCGAGGATTAAGAATAATCCGTGTTCCCCAAGCGACATTTTTGAGCTTGACCGTCGTTACGGCACCATATTCCCCGCCGTTAATTGTCATTCCGCCTGTCAATGCATCTACACCTGCCATAGCAGGGCCACGTTGACCTAAGCGCAGCTTGCTTTCTGTAACGCCAACCTTCTCATTCACTTCAATATATTGATCGGTATCGAAGAACTTGCCGCGATTTCCGACCTTCTCCAGCTCAGTAACCATAGACACTGCACTAATCGGGTCGGTGTCTACTTTAAGCGCCATCGTGGAAAATGTCAGCTTACCGTCCATGTCGACATCAAGCAAGCCCGAGAAACCTTCGTCTGGATTCATAATAATTTTCTCAAGCTCCGGCAGCAGCACAGCGGAAGTGCCAGGCTCAATAATCATCTCGCGCGGCTGTGAGCTTGCAAAATATCTAGCCACTGCAGCCGATCCAAATTGCATTGCACTAACGCTTGGTCCAGCAAGGCCGCGATTGCCAATCGTCAGCTTTACGCTTTCGCTTTCGTTATTCGTAACCACAACCGCCAGCTTCAATCGCTCGTCTGAGCCGTTGCGGTGATGAAGGAATAAACGACTTGCATCATTCAAAGTATCTTCGTACAGCAAACCTTCTCCAAAGAAACGCTCCGGCGCATTCGACATATACAATGTGCGGCCGCCTTTGGATTCAATCGTATCCACCTCTTTGAAGGTGTTCATTAGTTTCCCGTCAACTTCAAATTTATCGCCCGGGTTACCATAACGCATGTAGTATTCATAAGGCGTATACATAACCTCTTCTGTTACACGAATATCTTGAGACACGACTTCACTTCGTGCGCCATCGTTGTCGTAGACACTTTGAGTAACGGTATAAACACCTGGCTCAAAATATGTACTTTTACGACCGGTCCACTCTGTCTTCACGATTTTACCATCAGGGTCATAGCTCAAATCCTTAAATTCGATTGGCTCCCCGAGCTTCACCTCATACGGAGCTTCGAAGCGGGCTACTGGCGGCACGTTTGGCTCCGGCTGAATGGTTATGCTAATTTGCTTAAGCTGTGCATTAAACACATATGTCGCATTCCACAGCAGCTTGACTGCTGATAAAGGCACATGCATCGTTCCATTAATTTGTGTAGCTGCATTAGGCAATACAACGTAGCTTCCGTTGCGATTCGCACCGCGCATATTATTGTTCAGTGTAACTTTGTTGAAATACGTATCGATATGAGTGCCTTTACTATCAGCATAAACGCTTGCTCCAACGGAAGCAGCAATCGTCCGAACAGGAATCATTGTAACTCCCTTTACTACCGGCAGCGGCGCCGTCATTTGCTGCGCCTTGCCGTTTATCGTCATTTTTTTCGAACCATGCACAAACTCTACCTTTATCGGCTGACGCTCAGCTGCATTAACTTCCTCCTTCACTCCAAATCCAGTACCTGCCAGCGAAACGAGTAAGCCTGCTATGAGAACTCGCTTAGTCATTTGCTTAAACCAATTCTGTGTTTTCATCTTGTTCTCCTTCCAATTTGCGGCATCGGCTGCCGCATCCCTTATGGTTAGACGCCGAAAGGAGGGAGAATGTTCCGGTCCGATTTGAAATTTACAGGAAATTCCCATATATCGCAAAGGACATCTACGTTTGTCTTTGTTACAATAAGATGACATCCGCAACTATTTAGGAGCAATTGAAGTCTAATCTATGTACCCTTGCTAGCAGTTCGTTCATCCGATCTTTCGTGCAAGTGACTATCAAGAGAGGTGAATGAATAGAATGAGTGATTTGATTTTGGAACAACGCACTGCCAGCCAATTCGATAAGAAAACACGCAGAAAGAAAGGAAACCGTACCTTCCTTCTTTTTGTCTGCATATGGGTCATTATTATATGCTCCGGCATATTGGGCGCCAAATGGTATACCGAACGGATTCAGCAGACGTTATCCGCAAACTTGGAGCAGCAAACCGCTGGCCAAATTGCGGCTATGCAGCAAGCTTATGAGGCTCGCATGCTGAAGCTCGAAACCGACTACACCGCAGATCTTGCTGAGCTAAAGGCAAAAGTCGATGCGCTAAATGAACTGCTTACGTTCACGAAGGACAACGCCGCTTCCAAAACGGACAACAGCAACAAGCTGTATACGCAG
>NZ_JBFTSN010000054.1:0-27640 GCF_056400045.1 Paenibacillus sp. 01L418 | reverse complement strand
CAACAGAGCTTTACGATCCGAAAACCTTCATCACTCACGCGGCGTTGCTCCGTCAGACTTTCGTCCATTGCGGAAGATTCCCTACTGCTGCCTCCCGTAGGAGTCTGGGCCGTGTCTCAGTCCCAGTGTGGCCGATCACCCTCTCAGGTCGGCTACGCATCGTCGCCTTGGTGAGCCGTTACCTCACCAACTAGCTAATGCGCCGCGGGTCCATCTATAAGTGATAGATTGCTCCATCTTTCCCGATTCGATCATGCGACCATATCGCGTATCCGGTATTAGCATTCGTTTCCGAATGTTATCCCAGTCTTATAGGCAGGTTACCCACGTGTTACTCACCCGTCCGCCGCTAAGCATCAGAGGTGCAAGCACCTCATCAACTCCGCTCGACTTGCATGTATTAGGCACGCCGCCAGCGTTCGTCCTGAGCCAGGATCAAACTCTCCAAATTGGTGTTTGACTTGCTCAATACTTAACTAGCTATTTTAAAACATTATCGGATCGACGTGATCCATTTGTTCAGTTTTCAAAGAACTTGTTTGTCACATTTTGTTGTGACAAGAAATGATATTATCATCTTCGTCCAACGTTGTCAACCGTTTGTTTCACAAATGTTTGTGAGCCATTCAATTGTTTGTCCGTGTCTCAGAAGCGACAAGAAATAATATATCACTTACGCAAACAGAATACAAGTTGAAAAAAATGACAATTACAATTTATTTTAACGCACTCATTATTCTGATTTATGGATAGTAATCCATCATCATTTAACTAAAAACAAAAGGAGCTATTCCTCAAGGTCTATAACCTTAAGGGACAGCTCCTTCTTATTAAAGCATTCAAAACAATACTTTGAATGACGTCTTATTACTATATAACGGTTTCACCCAAAAGGCGCAGTAACTCAGCTTCCTCTTCTATAACAGTAATACCAAGTTCACGAGCTTTCGTCAGCTTGCTTCCTGCGCTTTCGCCAGCTACAACAAAATCTGTTTTCTTAGATACGCTACCCGAGATTTTGGCTCCGCAAGCTTCGAGCAGCTTCGCAGCTTCATCCCTAGACATCGTCGGTAGCGTACCTGTAAGTACGACTGTCTTCCCGCTGAATACACTATCATTTCTCGCAACCAGCTGCTGTTCCGCTTCAGCTTTCACACCTAGCTCGCGCATTCTGGCAATACTCGCAATAATAATGGGATCTTGAAAAAATCCAACGATGCTCTCAGCAACAATACCGCCAACATCCGGAAGCGTAATAAGTTCTGCAGCTTCCGCCTGCATAATAGCATCTAGATTTCCATAATGATCAGCCAGCATTTTCGTTGTTGCTTTGCCCGTGTTCGGAATGCCAAGAGCAAATAAGAATGACGCAAGCTCTCTATCCTTGGATTTTTCAAATGCGGCAAGCAGCTTGAGCGCCTTCTTCTCACCGAATCGTTCGAGTCCAATCAGATCATCGTAAGTAAGTGCGTACAAATCAGCAGGATCACGTACTCCGCAATCTTTGTATAGCTGTTCTGCTGTCATGACGCTGAACGTATCGATATCCATTGCATCCCGAGACGCGAAATGAGTGATCCGGCCGATAATTTGCGGCTGGCAGCCCAGCTTATTATTGCAGAATAGGTGAGCTCCCCGCTGCTCGAGCTCCGTTCCGCATGATGGACATACCGTTGGAAACACAATTTCTTCACCAGGCACATCATCGGCCTTGCCCAATATTTCTGGAATAACATCATTTGAGCGGCGAATCGTAACGAGTGTCCCTAGTGCGAACTTGAGGTTTTTGCGTTCAATATCGCCAATATTATTGAGCGTACAGTTTTGTACAGTAACACCAGCGAGCTCAACAGCCTCGACGCGCGCGACTGGGGTTATTTTGCCGGTACGGCCAACCTCCCAGGACACGGCTTCGAGTACTGTTGCTGCTTCCTCCGCTTCGAACTTAAAGGCAACCGCCCAGCGAGGGAATTTATCCGTATAACCGAGTGCTTCCCGCGTCCGCATATCTACAACTTTGATTACAGCACCATCAATGAGGAAATCCAGCTGCTCCCGTTTTTCTGTTACACGCAGCAGCTCTTCTTGAACCTCTTCGATCGTATTTTGATACGTTACATATGGATTCACCTTAAAGCGGTTATCGTTCAGAAACTTCTGCATTTCATGATGATCTGCAAAAGAAACTCCGTCAGCGTAGCCGACATTATAGAAAAATGCGTTCAGCTTCCGCTCGGCTGTAACCCGCGGATTAAGATTGCGCAGTGCGCCTGCTGCGGCATTCCGTGCATTTTTGAGCGGTTCAGCTGCCGTTTCATTATATTTGGCGAGCACCGAAAGCTGCATAATGCCTTCTCCCTGCACTTCAACAATACCATCAGCCCATGGAATTGTGAGCGGAACAGAACGTATCGTTCGAACCTGCTGCAATATCCCTTCGCCAATCGCACCGTTTCCACGCGTAGCTGCTTGAACCAGCTGTCCATCCTCGTAGGTCAGATTCAGGGTCAAGCCGTCAAACTTCAGCTCTACGACATAAGTAGGCTGCGGCAAAGGCTCTTCTTCCGGATGTTTTGCATTATAATCGGCGACTGCTTTAAGCAATCTTGTATTCCACGAAAGCAAGTCTTCCGTATTTTGGGCTTTATCCAAACTCCATAAACGAGCACGGTGTTTGTACGGCTCAAAACCTTTGAGCAAATCGCCGCCTACTCGCTGTGTCGGCGACTCAGGCAAAAGCACGCCCGTTTCCTTCTCCAAAGCGACAAGCTCATCATAGAGCTTGTCATAATCCGTATCATTTATTGTAGGCTGATCAAGCGTGTAGTAGCGATAATTATGCTCTGCAATGATCGCAACAAGCTGCTGCATTCTCTCTAATTGAGCGTTCACGGAAGGCTCCTCCTTCTAATCGTCAAAAATGATCAACCTTATACTTTTGTTATCGGGGCAAAGCCGGCAAGCAATCGCTTGATACCAACCGGAGCCGGGAATGCGATGTTAAGCTCCATATCCTTGCCCGTCCCTTTGACGGAGACGATAACGCCAATTCCCCATTTGCCATGCGACACGCGGTCGCCTGACGCAAATGTTCCTGGCGCGGCATCGCCCGCCGCGCTGCTGCCCTGAGCCGCCCGAGCGGCTTCTTGCAGCGGCGTGCTAACACGCACGCCGCCTCCTCTGCCGCCCATCGCGGCCGGGCCCGTTCCCCCCATACCTGGGGAACGGCTGCCTGCACCGGGCGCACCGCCAGCTGGCGCGCGACCGGCAAACCCGCGGCTCGCGCCTTGCGCAGCCGCACCAGTACCGCCCGTGACGCTAACGCCGCTGCGAGTGCCCACGCTTCCACGTGAATAACCGCCGCTGCCGCTAGAAGCGCCTTCTCTTACGCTCTCTGGTATTTCCTGCAGGAAACGCGAAGGCATGTTGCTGCTCGTACGGCCAAACAAAGTCCGCATCCGCGCACATGTCAGATAAAGCCGTTTCTCCGCGCGGGTAATCCCTACATATGCAAGGCGCCGCTCCTCTTCAAGCTCTTCATTATCAGCAAGAGCACGGCTATGCGGAAATACGCTCTCCTCCATGCCGATAATGAAAACGACAGGGAACTCAAGTCCCTTAGCACTATGCATTGTCATCAGTGTGATCGCATCTTTATTCTTCTCTGCTTCTTCTTCATCCTTGTTCAAGGAATCGATGTCGGCTATGAGTGCCAAATCAGTTAGGAACGCCACGAGCGTCCGATCCTCATTGCGCTTCTCAAAATCCATCGTCACCGACAGAAACTCATCGATATTCTCAAGACGCGCCTTCGACTCCAGCGTGTTCTCTTGATGCAGCTCCATCCGGTACTGCGACAGCTCCAGCACCTTCTCTGTAAGCTCCGTTACCGATAGATATTCAACCATCCGTGTAAGATTGTCGATAATCTCATAAAACTCGCGCAATAGCGTCCGTGTCCGAGCATTCACCTCAACCTCGCCGAGGTTGTTCAATACACGGTAAATGGAAGTGCCTCTTCTCGCAGCTTCATCCGCAAGCTTGCCAACCGTTGTATCCCCAATCCCCCGCTTCGGCACATTAATGATACGAACCAAGCTTATATCATCATCCGGGTTGGAAACGAGCTTCAAATATCCGAGCAAGTCCTTAATCTCTTTGCGATCATAGAACTTAATGCCGCCAACGATTTGATAAGGAATATCCGATTTAATCAAAATTTCCTCTATAACCCGCGACTGAGCATTGGTACGGTATAATATCGCATGATTGGCAAATTTATAGCCGTTATTCACATTTTTGCGAATTTCCCCCGTTACAAAATATCCTTCATCATGTTCAGTATCTGCTTGATAGAGTGCAATGAGATCACCCGCGCCTTGATCCGTCCACAGCTTCTTCGGCTTGCGCCCTGTATTCAGCTTAATAACCGCGTTTGCTGCATCGAGAATATTTGCTGTTGAACGATAGTTTTGCTCCAGCATGATCGTCCGCGCCTCTGGATAATCGCCCTCAAAATTCAAGATGTTCGTAATGTCAGCTCCACGCCAGCGGTAGATGGACTGATCGCTGTCACCTACTACGCATATATTATTATGTTTATCCGCAAGCATGCGGGTCAGCATATATTGTGCTCTGTTCGTATCCTGATACTCATCCACATGAATGTATCTGAACTTGTTCTGATAAAATTCAAGCACCTCTGGTACATCTTTAAACAGCTGAATCGTCATCATAATAAGATCATCAAAATCAAGTGAGTTATTGCTTCTCAGCTTTTTCTGGTATTTCGTAAACACTTGGGCAACGATGCCTTCAAAATAGTCGCCGACCTTTTGCTCGAATTGCTCCGGCGTGATCAGCTCATTTTTCGCTCCGCTTATTGCAGCTTGAACCGCCTTCGGCTCAACCTTCTTCGTATCGATGTTCATGTCCTTCATACAGCCGCGGATAACCGACAACTGGTCTGAAGAATCCAAAATAGAGAAGCTGGATGTAAAACCGATCCGATCGATATCTCTTCTGAGGATACGCACGCACATCGAGTGGAAGGTAGACACCCAAATGTCCCCCCCTGATGGTCCAACAAGCGCACTGACCCGGTCCTGCATCTCTCGTGATGCTTTATTCGTAAAGGTGATGGCCAAAATACTCCATGGCGCCACACGCTTCTTTTCTATTAAGTAAGCAATTCGATGTGTCAGAACGCGAGTCTTGCCGCTGCCCGCTCCCGCCATAATCAAAAGCGGCCCGTCAGTCGCTTGAACAGCATCACGCTGCGGCGGGTTCAGCTTCTGTACCGCCTGCTCGATACTCATATAATTCAACATGCTCAGACTCCTTTGTTCGCATATGTTCGCCTCTCACCAGTGTAGACAACGGCTACCGCTGTGTCAATTTGAGAATATAGGAATTAGCTTGAATTATGACAGAAAGTATGTCAACGCTATAAACAAATAAAAGCATCTGCCGTTCTGTCCCATTGTCAATTAAGTGCAACAGGATCAGATACAGCGAATGCTTTTTTTCATTGAGACCATGGCTATAGGCAAAACAGGAACAAATCAGACATTCTTAACAGCCGCCACTGTCGATAACGCTGCTTCAAGATCACTGTAAATAATGTTTCCTACAACGACGGTATGAGCAGCTTCCGCCGCTTGACGAGCTTTGTCTGCATTGTCAATTCCGCCGCCATAAAATACCCTTGCTTGCGTGGCTGTCATTCTTGCCCGCTTCACCAGCTGCATATCGCCGAATCGTCCGCTATATTCCAAATAAACAACCGGCAGGCGCATCAGCCGATCAGCCATTCGCACATGTGCGGTGAGCTCTGCTTCTGTCAGCTCCGTTTGCGCACCCGTAACTTTTGCAGCAGTAGCCTCTTCATTCAAAATAATATAGCCTTGCGCCGCCGTTTCTTCCCAAGGAACGAAGGAGCCATATTCTATTAGCCCCTCGGTTTGCCGTCCGGTAATCCACTCTGCTCTGCTCGTATTAAGGACAAGCGGTACAAAATAGCCGTCGAAGCCGGGAACCGCTCCCTCTAAAGTAGAAACCTCCAATGCACAGTCCACCGCATACCTGCGAATTCGTGCCATAAGATCCACTGTATTCTCAAAAGTAACGCCGCTGGAGCCTCCGACAATAATCGCATCGGTACCCGAGGTACAAATCGAGTCAAGCTGCTCATCGGAAATTTCTCGATCGGGATCGAGCTTAAACACATGCCTCCAGCTTGAAAACCAAACCTCATTCATGAATGATCACGCCTCGCTTTGTCATAAATCAATTGTCGCATAATTGCTTTCCTTCTATGCTATGTCAGCGAGAAATCCGTGTCAAACAGTTACTTACCTTCAAGCTTCTCTTTCATTTGCTTCATCAGGTCCTTGTCGCTAGCATTGGGAATTCTTACCCGCTCTAAATAAGTCAAAGCTTCCGCTGGATCGCCGTCTGCCTTCGTAATGCCGTAATAAATCAGTCTAGCTAGCGGACGCAGTGCGTCATCGTTATCCCCTTCTAACTTGTAAGACGCGATGGCCTCCTCATATTCCCCTTGAATGACCAGCCTGTCTCCAACAAGCATCCCTTCCTCTGGCATCGTGAAAAACGGGGGTTTCTGGATTAGAGCTGTGTAATAGCCGCTAGAGCTCGATATTTTTCGCCCGCCCGCATCATAAGCATCAACTGACCATATGAAATCTCCCCCGGGATAAACCGCGCCAAGCACTCCGATATTAGACAAAGCAACATTTCCTCCCGAGTCCGTGCTTTTGCCAAATCCCAGCGTATTTCCTCTCAATTCCTTCAAGCTGTACTCCGCTGTTGTTCCTTTAAAGCGCTCATCCGAAAGCTGTACCGTATTAGCGCCAACAGTATTCCCATCTTTCATGCGGAAAATGGACGTAATCGAAAGCGTATAGTAATCCGCACCCGGATAGGCATTCCATTCGAATTGCAATTTATCCCCGGTTAGCTGCTCTTTATTAACTGGTGATATTACACTTACTTGCGGTACAAATTGAAAATCGTATGTTTCTGTTTTGCCTTCCAGAGCGCTCACATACTCTCGGTCAGACTGCGTTAAATAATAGCCATTTACCTCAGCAGGGGTGACACCGACTCCAACCTCATACTCATTAGCATCCACGTCATAAAAACGATAAACACCCTGCTCATCTGTAATGGCTACCGGGTAATGAAGATAAGGCGGCGTGCTCCATCCGCTTGCATCCTTGCGGTGCAATATAACAAATACATTCGCAGCCGGTTTTTCGCCAATCTTAACTTTCCCTCTTATAGCAGCCTGCTTATCAGGTATCGCCGTTCTTGTACTCAAAATCGCTTGATAGGTTCGCAGCTCCTCATCCGCATGGAATGTACCGGTATTCACATTTGCTTCAAGCTCTGCAAAAAGCCGTTCTGCTTTATCCCACTCCTTGTTCCACATATAAAGCTTGCCCAAATTAAATTTAACCCCATAAATATATGACGACGTTGAATATTGCTCCACCAAATGTTCGAGTCGGTTTATCTCGCGCATACGTTCCTCTCCCGTTCGTTCTCCTCCGCTGGAGGAGCTGCTGCTCGGGAAAATAAATATACGATCGTCGCCGCTCGAATCCGTAACCAGTTCAGACGCCTCAGACGCTAATAAAAGTGCAGATTCCGCGCTCTCGGTTCTAGGAAACCACTTCCACAAAACATCGTATTTCTCCGTATGAAAAAGGAAAAAAGGAATTAGAAAATAGCAAGCTCCCGCTGCAATCATAAGAAAAGCGAGCAGCATGGCCATCGTTTTCACTTTCATTCGTATCATTTTTCCTTCGCCCACCCTTCAAGCAGCTCTGACTCATAATAAACGCCGCCTGCAATCATAATTAACCGATCGCTGCTTTCAGGCTGGGGCTTGGCATCCATCGTTTGCGGAGAATATACGGATGACGATAAACGCTGCCAGCCGATTACGGGTACAGCGATACACATGCATAGAACTAAAACGACAGCAATCCCAGGTATACGCAGCTCCCGATTCCAAAATGAAGGAGGGCATGCTCGGTCTAAAACAGTCTTTTGAAGCTGTTCAGTGAACTGAACACCCGCCAGCTCTATATCCAAATTATCACGAATGCTTTTTGTATCATGCTCTTGTTTCATCCTGCCAGTCTCCTTCCTCTAATTGCTGCCTGAGCTGTCGCCGTCCTCGCAGCAGCTTACTCTTAATGGTACTTTCCGGCTCACCGAGCACCTGCGCAATTTCTTTAATGGTCAGCTCTTGATAATAATAAAGAACGATGACCTCACGATATTTGAAAGGCATAACTTCAATGGATTCACGAAGCGATGAGGCCAGCAGCCATTGTTCAACTCCCGCATCGCTCGGCGCTTTAAACATCATGTTATGTATGCTCATTTCTTCCCCTGTTTCCGCTCGAAACAGCAGCCTTTTCCATGAAACGAGCCGCATCTTGCTGCGGCAGCGATTAATCGTCATTTGCAGCAGCCAGCCGCGCAGGCTTCCATCGCCGCGGTATTGTTTTATTTTTTGAAAAGCGGTTATAAATACCTCCTGGCTCACATCCTCTGCCAAGTGATGATCCTTTAGCAGCAAGGCGGCTGTCCGCAAAATATCGTTGCCGTACTGCTCCATCAGCCACTTCAGGGCGGAGCCGTCACCGCCTTTCAGTCGTTCAATCGCTTGTTGCTCCGCACTCATCCATTCACCTGCTCTCTCTATAAGTAAAGATGCCGTTTGAAGCGCAAAAGGTTGCAAATCCGCCTTTTTAAAATTTCACAGCAAAAAAATACCGCCCTCCCATTCGCAGAGAAGACGGTATCGCTTGTAATTTCGTTAGATTTATTTGACCAGTTGACCACGCGTAACGCCAAGCTGGTTAATGGCTTTCAGGCTGCGCCATACTTGCGTGCCGCTAATACGGCCATCAAGCGCATCACGGTAAAGAGACAACACTTCAAGCACTTTCTCCGGCGTTTCTTCTAGAAACTCGACACGGAAATTGGATACGCCCATTCCTACAAAATTGCGAATGTACTCAGCACCCGATTGCTCGATTGCATTGTACACGGTGTTGCGGCAGCCTTCGTCTACGCGAACAGGATGCGCCATGCCAATACGATCCTGCAGGGAAGCACGCTTCTCCTCACAAGGACGTCCGCAGTTTGTGAAGTCAGTCCCTTCACTCATAAAGGTGCAATATACGCAATGCTCCGTGTGGAACATCGGCAAATGCTGATGGATAACCATTTCCAGCATCGACGTATCTGAGTTTTCCAGCAAATCAACCATCTGCTGAATGTTCAAATCATACGACGGTGTTATCAGATCAAGACCAACCTCGGTAAACAGCTTCACTGCCTTATGATTGGCTACGTTCAGCGAGAAATCGCCAATCAGCTTCGGAAATGGCTTGTCCGGATTAGCTGCACGGGCGCGCAAGTAGTAATAAAGCGCTCCAGTGTTCCGAACAAGTACGGCATCGGGCTGCAGCTTCAATATATTCGCATGGTAGCCATTTTCGCCAGGCATGTGAATGCGCGGCGTAGCCAGAGCAATTGGTTTGCCTGCTTCACGGGCAGCGGCTACCGCTGCTGGAAATTGTTTAATAAATTCAAAATCAGCGTATACATAAGCGACGTCGGTTTTGACTGCTGCCTGCACCTGCTCCAAGGTGCGGCATAGTGCGATCAAGTTTGCATCTTTTCCGCTCTGAGGAGCCAAAATATCTTTTTTCGCTACATCAGCCAAAACAGCGTCCTCGCTTGCGTAAATTGCATTCTTCACATATACAGGCGGCTTCGGACGCTCGCCTGCAAGCAGCTCGACCGCTTCACGGCGCATTCTGTTCAGTTCACGGATAGGTACGATCAAATCGCCTTGCAGCTCTACCTCGAGCTTCTCAAGCTGATAAACCGTGCCGCCCAGACGGCCCAGTTGATCCTCAAGCAGCGCTGCGTCCATCGGACGCTTCTGTGCCTGCTCCAAATCAATCTCTGACGCGACTTCAACCGTCGTCCCCTTCTGCACATCTGTCCACCAGGTACGCATCGGCTGGCCAAGCGCGCCCGTCACTCGAACATGAAGCGGGAATACGCGATATGGCTTTTCTGTTTCAAAAGAAGCTCTGAGGCGTCTGTCCAGCGCCGGATCGTTCGTTTTCCACACACGGTCGCCTACATGAACCTTGCGCAAATCAACATCATTGCGTCCAGCTACCAGCTCGATCAAAATGCCTTCCTGCGCTTCGCCCTCGATTTTCACGCCTTGACGGCGAATATCGTAAACGCGGCCGCCCTCTTCCTTTTTCGTCGGGTCGCCTGCGTCAAACACAATGCCATCTCCGCGCTTAAGCGGCGCTTCGATCTTCAGCGTAACCGCATCGCGCATAATGCGCTCTACTCGGCCGAGGTAGACACCGCGGCTTTTCGGGAACGTACCCTCAACAAGCATCTTGTTGTTTGTTCCCGACAGGAAACCATGCGTGAAGCCGCGCGAGAAGCTTTGCTGCAGCTCACGCACATCCTCCACAGACGGCTTCGACAAGTCGCCGTCAAAATATTTATCGATCGCGCGCCGATACTTGCTCACGACATTCGCGACATACTCCGGACTTTTGAGACGTCCTTCAATTTTGAACGAGGTTACGCCCGCTTGGATGAGCTCCGGCACAATATCAATCGCCGCCAAATCCTTCGGCGACAGCAAATACGCGATGTCTCCCATCGGCTGTACCTCGCCATCGACCATCAAATCATACGGCAGCCGGCAAGCCTGCGCGCATTCACCGCGATTGGCCGAGCGTCCGCCCCACATCTCGGACGTGAGACACTGACCCGAATACGATACGCATAGCGCACCGTGCACGAATACCTCCATTGGCAGCTTCGCTTGCTCGCCAATGGTACGAATTTGCTTCAAATTATTTTCGCGGCCTAGCACGACCCGCTCAAGACCAAACGGCTTCGTAAACTCGACAGCCTCTGGCGATGTGATCGTCATTTGTGTAGAGCCGTGAATTGGAAAGTCTGGCGACAGCTCACGAATCAGCTTCACTAGTCCTAAATCCTGTACGATTACCGCGTCCACGCCTGCATCGATACACATTTCGATTAACTTCTGCGCGTCTCTCAGCTCATCCTCAAATACGAGAATATTAAATGTGAGGAAACCTTTTACCCCGTACGTATGCAAAAATGCCATAATTTCCGGCAGTTCCTCACTGCGGAAATTGTTTGCGCGTGCGCGGGCATTAAATTTCTCCACACCAAAAAATATCGCATCCGCGCCATTTGCTACGGCCGCTCTCATGCAATCCCAATCGCCAGCCGGAGCCAGCAGCTCTATGTCCGATCTCATTATTGTATCTGTCATTTTAACTATCAATCCCTCTCATTCTTGAAACCTGCTTCCACTATCTTAACAAACCACGGACATCTATACCACTACACAATACTGGCATCGCGCAAGCATTCACGGTTGACGCCTCATTTAAATGAAAAAAAGACCGATTCCCCAATAAGGGAACCGGCCTTCTACTAATTAAAACKAATCGATTGCACTGCGTCGTTAATGATTTTAAGGTTGCTGTCTGAAGCACGCACATCGTAATAGTTTAAGCTAAATACCATAGTTCCTTGTGCAGAGTCAAAAATATAAAACTCTTCTGTATACGGAATATCATCTTGTGGCTTGGATGTATGGATAACGACATGCTGTGCCGTTTTTCCATTAATCGTAACCGTATTAGATTGCTTCGTCGTACTTCCCTGCGCGCTGCCTTCAGCTGAATTCACATATTGCAAAAGCGAATTCACAACGGTCGCCGCTGCTGTATCCGACTCAAAAATATTTAAGCTGCCTGCACTAAACGTATACAAAACATCATCTTCGTTAAAGTTTTTCTGAATACCATACCAGTAGGTTGGGAGTTCAATAGAATAACCATACGTAGAGCTGCGTTTTGTTGTTTTTGTGCTGCGATCAGCCAAATCATAACTTTCCTCAACATTGCCAAATGTTTTCTCAATTAAAGCAGTATCAATATCGACCGAAGCCAAAACTTGGTTGTACGTAAGCTTGCTCTTCGCGCTATTAGCGGTAGGATACATATAAACTAATGAATAACGGTAATTTCCTGAAAATAAAGCAATCTCATTATAGGTAAACCATGCGTCCTCACCTAACGAAAGCTCATAGCTTAGCGCTACCGCCTTGCCATCAATCAAAGTTACCGGTGTTGTAACGAAATTGCGAACACTGGAGTTAACAAAATCCTCACGAATTCTCGCTTCCCTCTTTTGTGCCCAATTGTCCATCGTAACGCCTGCTGTTAATGAAGTGAGAGAAAAGAAGAAAAGTTCCTTATCGTTTTGGAACGATGGTGTCGTGCTCTCATAATCTTTGTTCCAATCCGTTGGAAGCTTAACCGTTAGCCCATAATCCTCGTCTTTGAAGGTGATTACGCCATCTTTTACCTTCGTAACATCCTTAAGCGATTTATCTGCTGTATTAAAAGAAGGAGTAAAGCTATTTAAGAATGTATCATAGCTAGTCAAAACTGACTTATTCGCACCCTTAGCACCTACAATAACAATGTAATACTTATCGCCYTTTTGAATACCGCGATACTCGTAGTTCATTTTTGTTTGTTTAGCGTAGCTTATCACCTTCTCGAAGGTTAAACCGCCTACAGTGATCGGGCGTTTGTCTACTGTAATCTCATCTTGATCATAATAGGAAATCATAAGCTCTCTCTGCTCTTCGACAGACAGCTTGTCATCGCCTACACGTTCTGTAATCACATTCACTTGCGCAGCAACCTTGGAATCATCGGCAGTATCTGCCCAAGTAATAAATTCGCCGTTATCGCTTTGATCCACTTGAATCAAGCCTGCTGGATAATTTAATGACCAGCCATGGTAGCTGTCACCAATTTTTGTTTTACCAAATTCGGAATCAATAGAAGTGCCGCCCGTACCGGACGATTGTGCACGTACACCAATAATAATGGTTTCTTTAGTCGCATTGTCAGCTGTAATTTTTGCGCCAAAAGCTTCTACAATAACGCGCAGCGGCACCATTGTTGAGCCTTTAACTGCAACTGGAGCAACTGCTACTGCTTTGGCTGCACCGTTCACTTTTACTGTTTTGCTGCCAAAAGTTAAAACAATCTTGCGGTCATTGTAAGTAAGTGTGATCACATTGCCGTTTTCCAATTTAAGTCCTGCACCAAAAGCATTTGTAATGACTTTTAGCGGAACCATCGTTGTTCCGTTGCTTACAAAAGGAGCCTCTACCGTAGTAGCTTTCCCATTAATTTTGACCGTTTTGCTGCCCGCCTTCAAGCGTACTTCAACCTTATTGTCTGCCTCTGCTGCGAATGCAGCTACCGGCAACATCGCTAAAACAAGCAAAACCGGCAAAAGCATGGTTAACATTCTTTTAAACATATTTAATCTCATCATCTATATCCCCTTATAATTAAATAATAACTTTGATCTTAATTTAACTCTGCCGCCTAACCTTCTACTAATGTCAGCTTGCGGGTAACCAGGTCACCGTCGATCTGCAGCATTACCTCCACTTGTTGACCCGGCAAATAACTTTTTAGCAGCTCATTAAGCTCCACCTTTGCGGATACTTGCTTGCCTGCAACTTTATAAAGCAAATCGCCAGCTTGGATACCTGCTTTTTTGGCGGCTGCCGATGTCACCGATTTGACTGTTAACGGGTCGGAGGTCGGGATTCCGATAAGCGCAGACCAGCTTTCCTCAAGTCCAAGGCCAAGCGAGGCGCGTTTCACATGTCCGTATTTGAAAAAATGACTCGTTACGTACTGCACGGTATCCGCAGGAATAGAGAATCCGAGATTATCGACTCCTACCTCTACAAACTTTAAAGAATTAATGCCGATGACCTCGCCTTTCATGTTAACAAGCGGCCCACCGCTGTTGCCTGGATTTATCGATGCATCCGTTTGGAGCAGGTTGTATGCCGAAGAAACACTCCGATTCATGCCGCTCAGGATACCACTTGTTGCCGTATTGCGAAGGGAGAACGATACAGGTGTGCCGATGGCTACTACCGTCTCGCCTACTTGAACCTTAAGCGGTGACGGGGCAAGCTTCGCGATTGGGAGCTTCGATGCCTTAATCTTAACTAATGCCAGATCACTTGCCTCATCGTGATGCGTGCGTTCTGCATCGTATTTCTTTCCGTCTGCTGTAACGACAACCAGATTGGTCATATCCTCAACAACATGCGCATTCGTCACGATCCAGCCATCTGTACGAATAATAACGCCGGTTCCATGCGCCAATGCATACCTTGGATCGGCTGAGCCGATATCCTTCGGCTTACCGATAATCGCGACGACGGAAGGCGATACCTTCTTTACAACCGATGGGATATCGACTGGCGTATACGCATACGTGTTTGTCTTGGAATCAAACGTACCCGTTCCGCCTAGCGAGCTTGTTAATGAGCTTGCTTTGACATAAACCTCGCCATTAATTTTCGCAGCATTTAGCGTATGTGTAGCTGTGTTGCTTGCACCAGCACCCCATACCGTTCCTGCTGCAACAATCGCTCCTAATACAATGAAGCTGCAGACACGTAGCAAGCTGCTTTTCATGAAGCCACTCTCCTAATTTTTGTTCATGCATACCAATCCCTTAATGAAGAAACTATGATGCATGAAATAGTAGTAATCCGTTGTAATATAGCATAATTTCCCATATACAACAATGAAAATCGATAGATTTGTTCTCCCAAAAAAATACTAATTATTAATCTCGATTCCTCGTACTGCGCTTGTTTTGTTTAGTTATTATGCGATTTTGCCAAATATGATTTCGGTTATGTGTTCTGAGAATAGAAGTGTTATACTAGACGGGACTACTAAATCAATCCATATCGATGGATTCGGGAGGTAAATGAACAAATGAAATTAGGAGTATTTAGCGTACTTTTTGCACAAAAGCCGTTCGAGGAAGCACTTGACTACATCGCATCCAAAGGACTTGATGCCATTGAAATCGGAACTGGCGGATACCCTGGGAACGCACACTGCGACCTTGATGGTTTGCTTGCGGATGAAGGAAAACTGAAAGCGTTTAAACATGCGGTAGAATCACGCGGTTTGATGATCAGCGCACTTAGCTGCCACGGTAACCCATTGCACCCTCAGAAAGCTATTTCGTCTGAGCATGATGAAGTTATTCGTAAAACGATTGAGCTTGCTAACCGTCTTGAAGTTTCCGTTGTAAATACTTTCTCTGGCTGCCCTGGCGATCACGAGGATGCAAAATATCCGAACTGGCCGGTTGCTCCTTGGCCAAACGATTTCCAAGAAATTTTGAACTGGCAATGGGAAGCAAAAGTTATTCCATATTGGTCTGAGATCGGCAAGCTTGCTACAGCTAGCGGTGTGAAGATGGGCCTTGAGCTGCATGGCGGTTTCTCCGTTCACAGCCCGGCTACTATGCTTCGCCTTCGCGAAGCGGCTGGCAATGCAATCGGCGCCAACCTAGATCCAAGCCACATGTGGTGGCAAGGAATTGACCCTGTTCAAGCGGTACATATCCTTGGACGCGCTGGAGCTATCCATCACTTCCATGCTAAGGATACGACAATCGATCCGATTAACGTAAATCACCACGGCGTAACGGACATGCAATCGTATGCCCTTATGCTTGACCGTGCTTGGCAGTTCCGTACRGTTGGTTACGGCCATGACCTCAAAACATGGGCAGACATCCTTAGCGCGCTTCGTCTAGTGGGCTACGACTATGTTGTGAGCATCGAGCATGAAGACGGCTTAATGTCCGTTGATGAAGGCTTCACAAAAGCAGTTCAAAATCTTCAACAAATTCTTATCCGCGAGCCGCTTGGCGAGATGTGGTGGGTTTAACTTCTAGCAATAAAGAAAAAGGTCTGCCGGACTTGTCCGGCAGACCTTTTTTCTATGTATGCTGTTACGCCATCCAAACCTTTGTGATCATAATGAAATCAATCAACAAAAACAATGCGAGTGAAACGGTTGTAAAACCGATTGCAAAAATGTTTTTCTTCGGACGAGCGGTCAGTAGTCGAACCAGTCCGATTGCGATCAATACGGTAAAGGCCAACATAAACCAATCGAAAGTTCCAATTTTACTTGCTGTTTGAGCTGCTGCTTCTGCCAAAAACATGAAGGGACCTCCTTTTTTTCGCACGTAACCTATTTTACTATATGTTAGCTTTTTGTGGCTCAAGGCGCAAGTCCGAATCTTCATTCGTAACAAGTTTGTCACGATTTCCTAAAAAAAATGAATCTTTAGCTTAGAGCCAGCATTCACTAATAAGCCCTCATCTATAAATTGTCCATCTCTACCAAGATCTATAACAGCATTTTGACGGTACTGAATGAGCCTACACCCTTGATGAAATAATAAATAACTAAAAAAGGAATCGGGAAGTATTTCACTCTTCCCGATCCTTAACGAGCTACTTGCTATTCAGCAATGCTAAAATTAAAGTCACCGCTTCTGCCCTTGTTGCCTGATCCGCAGGAGCGAATATGCCGCCGTCTCTTCCTTGAAGTAGACCCGCTTTATATGCTGCTGCCACAAAAGGTTTTGCCCAATTTGGGATTTGATCAGCATCTTTAAACGATAGCTCGGCATTGTTCTCTAGAGGCAGCTTCTTCGCACGGACGATCATAGCTGCCACCTCTGCGCGCGTAATCGCTTGAGCCGGACGATACGTATTATCCTCGAACCCGCTTGCGATACCTGCGTTCACTACACTCGCAATATAAGGTCTTGCCCATGCAGGAATCATGTCGATATCTGCAAAATCAGCGTCGCCTTTTTCTTCTAGATGCAGAGCTCTTGCCAGCATTGCAGCAAATTCTCCGCGCGTTACACTTGCATTTGGACGGAAGGAATTGTCCGTATAGCCATTAATAAATTTAAGCTTAATCGCTTGCTGTATGGCATCCGATGCCCAGTGTCCTTCGATGTCCGTTAGTACAATGTCCGTTGTCGGTTTCTCAGGATCTTTTCCATCTGGATTCACCGGATCAGGATTGGTTGTTCCGCCTCCAGGTGTACCACCGGGTGATGATGTATCCACGTTCGTTTTCACGATAACACTTGGACCATCCTCACTCCACTTGCCGCCTGCGTTGCCCGCTTCAATCTTGAACGTGTAAGACGTATCCGCAGATAGTCCGCTTACTTGGTAGCTATACACACTGCCTGCAACGCTCGCCAGTTTGACGCCATCCTTGTAAATGGCATATTCTGTGATGCTTGGCGCATCGACAGCCGGTGTCCAGTTTAAGGTTACTCCCGTCTGCGTCACATTCGAAGCGGTCACTACTGCGTTTTCCCATGCTGGCGCCTTTGGCTCTGGTTGTTTTACGTGAAGAGTCAGCGCTTTTGTCGGCAATGAAACTAATTCACCCGTAGAAGAATATTTAATATTGTCGAAAGCAAATGTACGTCCATTTGCACTATCCCATAAATAACCGAGTACGATTCTGTCGAAGCTTGCAATCGCTGTCGTTGTTTTCACCAATTGCCCATCGATATACATCTTTAAGTCTGTACCTGATGTGTAATCCCACTTCAGTTCATGCCATCCGACGCTTCGTTTCACCGGAGTGGCTTCCCATGCGGTTGAAGATCCGCTTGCCCTTACTGAATAATACTCCAGCGACCCATAGGTGCCGCCGTCATACAATAAGCCCATGCCTGCAAGCAGGCTGCTTCTTGCATTTCCGACATGCGCGACAACCCGCGTCTTCGAGCTTTCGGAGCCGTCATCATAAAGCATCATCGATACGACGCCCTGCTGCTTGCCGCCAGACACCTTTTGAATGGCATTGCTGCCGTTTCCAACAACAAATAGCGCACTTTGATCGCCATGATAAGCGATCTTATCCGAAATGCTGCCCGTCGTAATACTCGTACCGGTCTCTGGCAGGAAGTCATTCCAGCCGTTCTCGAAGCTTTCCGAGTAGACCAAGTCCTTGTATTCCTGCACCTTAGCAGAAACCTCAACCTCAGTGACACCTGCTAGATCGCCGATCACCTCAAGCTTGCCTGTCAACGAGTCTACAACGACATTCTCATTATTCGTCGCATACTCTACTTGATGATAATCCGCATATTCAATCGCATTTTGATCCTCCGTCACGCCGTCAATTCTTAGCTGCAGCGTAGTCTTCTCCTCTGATAACTCCGTTCCGTCTGAAGCAACAAGGTAGGATACAACCTTTGAAGGCGCATGAACTATGACTCGCGCTTCAGCTTTCACATTCGGATTAATAGTGCTTTCAGCTGTAATGATCGTTTCACCCTCAAGCAGCGGGGATACAAATCCTTGCGCATTAATGGCGGCCACTGCAGGATTGCTGCTCGACCATTTGATTCCTTTAAACCATGCGTTGTCTGGACCAACCGAAGCCGTCATCTTCTCGCCTCTATGCTTTGCATGAAGCTCCAGCACAGGTTTGTCAATGACAATCGTTTGCGGCATTACCTCTGGTGCCTGCTCGCTTGGCGCATCATCCGAATATTCATGCGCTCCAATATCCACTTTAGCAGCAGATGTGATCGCATTATTAAAGAAGTCTTTTGTTGCAGGAGCCCATACCGATGGCGTCAATGCTGTCATATCCATCCCTGCATCGATTGCCGGTGAGCCTGGCAGCAATTTGTATCCGTTCAATTTCTCTACATCAAATGTGCTTTGGCTCGCATTAATGATATCTTTTGGCTCTTCACCCGCTCTTGCGAATTGCGGACTTGCAAACATGTTTTGATCCAATGATAATCCAGTCAGCTTCAAATCCTTGTACTCGCTGCCCGGATAAAAAATATTATTTTTCACTTCGCCGCCAGCAAAGCGGTCTTGTCCAATCGTTGTATTCGCCTTGGAGTAAAAGATATTATTGTACATTCTTAAGTATTTTCCAGGATCGCTGATCAGCTTCGTCTGCACCTGCGCATCCGTAAAGAAAGTATTGTTATGAATTAATGGAGCATCTCCAAGTGTAGTAGGAAGATAATGGAATATATATCGACCATCTCCATCATTTACACTAATATTATAGCGAACGAGAGAGTTTGTTGAGCCGCTCATAAATAATATGAATCCACCACGGTTGCTGTGGCTGTAGTTATATTGATAGAGAGTTCCTTCGCAAAACATATCTACGTCAAAGGCCTGCCCATCATTGTAGCCATAAATACCGCCATACACTTCATTGTATTGAATGACCATATCCTTCACGCCAATGACCCATAGACCGGCATAATTGACGTTGCCTACATTTTTCGCCGAATGCCTGACGACCGTATTATATTCCATTCTGCCGTTGCTGCCCACGTTGCTCATAACGAAGCCGTCACCCTGCACATCGGCAACATAGTTATTATTGAACACTACATTTCGCAGAACTCTCGGGAAATTGGCTTTCGTATCGCCTTCTCGGTAAAGACCCGCATTTCGAATGCCTTCAATATCGACCCGCTCCACCGTATTTCCTTCAACGAGCACATCCTCAATATTGCCAAGGATCAGAATGCCGCCGCTGCCTACCTTCCAGCCTGTAGGGTTGCCATCGACATCGTGGATATAGTTGTTCTTCACTACGATTCCTCGGTGCGGGTTAGCTTCCCATTCCGTTACATTGGTTGAAGCTGTTCTAATGTTAATGCCTGCCCGCTGCGAGACAACGTCAGGGTTTTTATTCGTTAATTCAAAGTTGTGAAACTGCAGGTAGCTGCCGTCCACAACGTCGATCGTAGCGGATAATGTTTTATCCTTCACGCCAGTATAATTTTGAATAATAGCTGATTTCTCAGTCGTTGTTGTTCCATTGCCGTTAATGATCGGTCTTACTGAAGGATCATCACTGCCATATTTATCGAAGATGATCGGTGCTTCCTTGGTACCTGATATTCCTCTTAGCTTCAATGAGCCATTCCATACATCGCCAGCCTTGAATAAAATGCGATCGCCAGGCTTCCAGCCTACGCTATTAACCTTCTCTAGCGATGCCCAAGCTTGATCCTCCGATTTGCCATCATTATCGTCATTGCCCTCATTGCTGACATAATATGTCGAGCCTGTTACCGACTGCTCTGCTATAGCAAGCGGCTGCGAGTCCTCCAGCGGTACGCCCGTTTCCTGTGCTGAAACAGCGGGAATCGCTATTGTCGTTAAGAGTGCGACTAATAGAACCATGGATACAAGCTTTTGCTGCATATAATGCTTCAAAAAAATCATCCTCCTATTATTTTTGATAGACTTACGACATGAACGTTATTTTAGGAAACACCTCCTTATTAAATTCAATCTTCGTCTGTTTCAAACGCATGCTCACTTCTTCTTCTAGCCGCTCCTGCACATGCAGTTGAATGACGGCGTTCTTAACATCCTCATACTTTTCCATGCCTTTATCTCGCTTTGCTAGAAGCCTATACCTATACATTCCCTCGCCTGATTGATCGATATCGCTATACTCACCTTCCGAGAGGCCAAGAAATAGGGTGTAAAGATTTTGCGATAGTGTATCCTCTTTGGAGGTTTCCGCCAGATTAAGTGTCAGCTCCTCCTTCATACCCGCTTTGCTATCCAAGGAAATTTTCTCGTAATCAAATTCATACCCTTTGTGAAAATACTGCTGCTTCACCTTGTCATAATAAAGTTTAAGCTCTTGGTCGGGCAGCGTACTTTGCGCTTCCTTCGTCCATTTATCGATGAGCTTCTGAACGTTCATGCTTTGATAATAGGAGTAGTACTCTGCTTTCCCATACTTCTTGGGGCCGTAAATAGGCTGATTGTTAGCTGCTTTTTTTGCTCTATCCTTATTTTCTTGATCATAGCTCTTCAAGAACGCTTCGTAAGAAATGTCACTGAGGATACCATTCTCCTTCAAAATGATTTGCTCCATTTTCACCTTCACAAGCTCATCCATAGCTTTTTGCTTCGCATACTCCAGCGGGTTTTCACCGTTGAACGATGCTGCCCAAAAATCCTTTTCATAATCTACATTGTAGGTTCGCTTGAAATAACTTGTCGTTAAAGCCTTGTTGCTTTGTAAAAAAGCTTGAAATTCACTTTCCGATATATCGTAATTATCGATCGTAAACGCAGTCTTATCCGCAGGGTTTAGAGCAGGCATGTTACCCAGCGATAATGCTCCTGCAATAAGTACAATAAGCATGCTGCATACGACGAATAACAGCTTTTTCCCTTTCACGTTGTCCTTGCCTCCTCCCTCTATGTAAGCACTTACAATTAAACTTTGTACTATTATAGACAGAAACCAAACTTCGCTATAATGAACAGATTTGACTGATATCGTATAATTTTTACCTATTGCTAAAAATGCAGCTAAACCTCTTTGCCAAACTAGCGATGCAGATGAATCTTGACACCCTACACAGAAAAGAGGCTGCCGCTAAAGGTTATAAACCTAAAGTGACAGCCTCTTCTTATAGGGGTGGACAAGATCATTCAGCTAAGCTTGTTTCAAAGTATCTACATAGGCTACCAATACCCTTTAATGCCTTTGTTCATGCGGATTAACGCTTCTAAATAATAATAATCGCCCCAAATCATATAATCATCCGGCGCGCGATCGCCCCGCACATGATAAGAGCCATGCTTCAGCAGCCCCTCCGCATTCGGAAGATCTGTTGTTGCATAATGCTGAACTAATGAATTCATGCTGCTATGAATGGCCTTCTCGAATATTGCAAGGTCGGCATCCTCTTCAGCAAGCAGCTCCATCAGCTCTAACATGCCGCATACTGCAATAGCCGATGCTGAGCTGTCACGAGGCGTGTCCCATTCCATCGGTACATCAAAATCCCAATAAGCGACATGATCCTCGGGCAAATGCTCAATGAAGTAATGAGCCAGCCGTTTGGACGTTTCCAAAAAAGCGGCAACCTTTGTATAGCGGTATGCGAGTGCAAAACCATAAATGCCCCAGGCTTGCCCTCTTGTCCAAGTCGAGCCATCCTCATAACCTTGATGAGTCMCGCCTCGAAGCGCATGACCCGTCTTAGGATCGAAGTAAAACGTATGATACGATGATCGGTCGCCACGAACTAGAAATTTTTGACTGGCACAAGCATGTTTGTAGGCAATATCATAATATTTTTGTTCGCCTGTCTGTTCATAGGCCCAGAACAACAGTGGAAGATTCATTAAACAATCAATGATCATTCGTCCCCCGTTTTCCGGGTCATCCTCTTTGCCCCAAGCTTGAATAATCCCTATCCTCGGCCGCCAGCGTGAATAGAGCCTTTCAGCAGCTTCAAGCGCCACCATCCGGGCCTCTTCGCTTCCTGTCACTCGCCACTCTGCAACGGCTGACAACGAATATAGGAAACCAATATCATGATGATCGAGTGCCACATGGCGATCAAGCCGGTCTTTAAAGTTCGGCAAAAAGGACTGTGCTGCTTCCTTATAGAAAACATCTTCACTAGATTCATAGGCAAGCCACATCATGCCAATATAAAAGCCTTCGATCCAGTCATCATTCTCTCCCCACTCATAACGCTGCCCCTCCGAAATATGCGGCAGCTTGCCTGGATGTTTACCTATATTTTGTTTCACTTTAACTATCGCATCGTCAATTGCTGTTTGCCACATCACTATTTATCACCTCAGAAGAATGTCATTATGAATTATATTCCCGATTATCATTTTCCTCGAGCTGTCCCGCTCAACACTAGGAGGGTTTAACCACTCCAGCTCGTTCTCTTTGCTATTCGTCGCACCAAAGACAGCGGATATGAGTATATGCTCACCTTGTGTCAAACGAGCAGTTAGCGTTGGTATCATCGTTCGAGGCTTAAGCACATTCGTATTCGCCTCTGGATAAACCATCATCGCTTGTTCGAAGCCGGAAATGTTAATCATTCCGCTCATCCCGTCTGGCATTTTTGCCAGCACGGCTCCCGTTATCGTTAGGACATCAGCTTGTTCCTTTGCGTCTCCTGCCAACGTCTGAATCGCAAATCCGCCCTCGGCGACATCAAGCTCGCGCTCCGCCTTGATTCGATGAACACGAACATGCCACAAGCCCGCCGGGATAATCCATGTCTGTACCTCGACATTTGGCCATGGCAGCCAGCGGGAGTAGACCGATTTCTCCTGAATTCGAAACTCCTCACAAAATCGCCGGACACGGTAATGCTCATCGCATTCACTTAGCGCAAGCGTCGAATCATATGCCCCCTGCGTAAGCCCGTAGTAACCTTTTGGCACGCTGAAGCCGAATAAAGTCGAGTAGGCAAATTTCGAATATTTTGCCGCGCTATGCGACATATCGAAGTTAGCCATTTGACCTGAGCCATAGGCAATGACATGCTTATGACCTTCCGGGCGGCTTATAGTCATACGTGCATGCGGCTGAGCGACAAGCGGCTTGAGCTCAGGCAATGCCTCTTCCTCCGCCTGCCAGAAGGGATGCTCATCCGGCAAAGCTAAAATAAGAAATGCTTTATACGACCAATAAGGAGATCCTGGCGCATTGTAGCCTTCGCCCATCAGTAAATTCGGATAAGCATATCCAATACTTAGCAAGCCATCAGGCGTAAAGATCGGCTGTGAGAACCACCAGCGCAAATGGCGCATAATAATGCCTTTCATCACTCCTATGGAGAAAGGCAGCACATCCGCAAATACTAACGCACTCCAGAAAGAAACTTGTGCAAAACGATACGTGAGGCTGCGCCCGAATGGGATGCTGCTTCCATCCTCCGCGAACCAATGTATGAAATCCTGAGCGAATAGACTTGCGCGCTCACGGTAACGCGCAGCACGTTCCGCATCCTCTTTCTCCATCAGCTTGGCATAGAGGAGTCCATAATAATGCATGGCGAACGGAATATAATAGTCCCGCTGATCCGTCTTCCCATCCGAATACCAGCCGTCGCTTAAGTAATAGGAATCAATAGTGTCCAGGTAGTTGTCCATTATGTCTTGATCGTGCGGCAAACCCACTTTTTGGAAGCCCACATTCACTAGCACCGTAAACATCAGCCAGTTATTCGGATTGGATCGATCAACGAGATTTATTTGATTAAGCCAGCGGTATACATTGTCTTTTTGCTTGTCAGTTAGCGGTTCCCATATTTTATGGGGAGCAAGCGCGAGTCCTAAGCCCAGAATAGATTGCTCTACCATTCTCTGATCTTTCGTTCCGAAATGACCCCAATACTCCTCATGATCCGGATCGGTTCCGTGAATGATGCCCTGTACATACATCGGCCACAGATCTGATTCTCCCCCGCCGCAGGCATGCGGAACTAGTCCCCATAATGGACGCGCAAAAGCTTCCATCAAGGCAATAGCCTCACTATGAATCGCTCCTGTCGCACCGAGATCCAAACCAGCGTATCCGGGAGTGAATCGCTCCTTCAACGGTTCAAAGGCCTCGCTAACCGCTTGCTGCAAATCTGCTTTCGATTGTAATCTCACTTGATCTAATTCTCTCGTTGCTGCCATAAAAGCTCTCTCCGTTTCACTCAAAATGACCTTTGCTCCAAACCGAATATTCGCTAGGTCTCATCCCCATCTCACGTTTGAACAACTTAATGAAATAACTTTTGTTGGCATAACCCAAATAATCGGAAATCTCTTCAACGCTTTTGCTGGATTGCTGGAGAAGCTCCTTCGCTTTCTGAAGCTTGACCATATTGACATATTCGATGAAATTTTGATTTGTCTCTTTTTTAAACAAGCGGCTAAAATAACTGGAATTCAAGTTCAAATGGTTAGCCATATCCTCCAGCGTCATTTTCTCCGTTACATGCGACACAACAAATTGCTGTGCCTTGATCACTTCCGTACGTTTAGAGCTGATCGCATATATACTTAACCTTCTGGATAACTCATTCAAATGCTGGATCATCCATTCTTCCAAATGATCTAATGTCTCAATCGCATTCACCGCATCATACAGCTTCTCTTCCGATAAGAATGGGTGATACTGCAGTGTAACTTTTGTTTTCATTTGCAGGTCCATAAGCAGCTGCAGCACTAATTCCTTTACGTTGCTTGGATGAAACCTTCTTGCTCGAACCTCATGCGTCCACGCCAAGATCGTATTCCGCAGCTCGTCTGGTTCATTTAAAGCGATGCTTTGATTGATGCTCGCAAACAATTGAGAATACTCTGTATACATATCATCTTTGGAGAATGACACCACTCCGAAATTGTGTACTGCCGATTCTTTGAGATAAAAGCAATGCTCCGGCTCTTTCAGCATCGGAAGCAGGACCCCTTGCATTTCTTTTGGCCCTCTCGTTTCTCTTCCTTGTATACAGGAGACGGATATTTTCAAATATTTGTAGATCACAGCAATAGCTTCCTGCATCGCATAATAAATCTCTTGCTGCTCTTTGGCTGGATCATTGCTGCCGTACAAAATAACTAACTGCTTATTGCTATAACGAAAGGTCACCCAACGTGAAGCATCCAATAAGTCGTGCAAGACGTTTTCGACGGAGAACGCTATCGTATAATCGTTCAACTTCCTGTTGCTTGCAACGGTCGACATGCGATCAATAATAACGACTAGTGGAATATAGCTTTTGGCATCGAGTGAAATACCGTTCGTCCGCGCTTGCTCCAACCATGCTTCCTTTGTCCAATAGGATTGAAATAAGGTGTCTTTCAAAAACTTTTCTTTAAACGCGGATTGATTCTTTTGCTTGTACAACACCATATCCGTCGCTTTTTTGTTCTCTAATTGCAAATCGGTTACGATATTTTTCAATATGGCTTGTAGTTGCTCGACATCCAAGCTTTCTTTCAAAATATAATCTTTCACATTCAATTTCAGCGCTTGCTGTGCATATTTAAATTCATTGTGGCAGGACAGGACAACGGCTCTGCCTTTTGGATTAATTTCACAAAACTTCTCAAGCATCTCAAGCCCGCTCATTTTTGGCATGCCAATATCGGTTAGTATAATATCGGGCGGACTCTGGCATGCTGCCTCCCAGGCCTCAAGACCGTTTGAGTAACAGCCGATCAAATGGATATCAAGTTCATGCCACAAAACAGTTTGAGAGAGATAACGTACTACCGGATAATCATCATCCACTAGAATTGCCGTCAACATGCTGCGCACCTGCTCTCTTACACTCGAATGGGAATATTAATGTTATCTTCGTTCCGACACCTGACTCGCTTTCAATTGTGGTTTTGACATACTCTCCATAAACGAGCCGCAGCCTTTGAAACACATTTTTTACGCCGATGCCCGAAAAGCTTTTATTTTCGCTTTCCTGCGGGTCGCGTATATCCTCACTTTTCGCTTGAAGCTCTTTCAGCTTATCTTTAGTCATTCCAATTCCGTTATCTCGCACCACAATTCGAAGCAGCTCACGTCCATTGTCATGCTCTTTGTTCGCATCGATAAATATTTCACCGTCAAATTGTTCGAATCCATGAATGATCGCATTCTCTATTAACGGTTGAATCATGAATCGCGGAACCAATGCTTGCTCGCAGCCAGCCTCAAAGTTATAAGCGACTCTTACTTGATTGGCATGTCGGAAATTCATAAGCTTCACATAATGGAGCACGGTGTCTCCCTCTTCCTCCAGAGGAATAAACTCATTATCCCGATTAATCGTCATTCGCAATAAAGAGGAAAGCGATTTGATTAATTCCGCATTCTCCTGATCCCCTTGAATCAATATATTGAGCCTTATCGAATTGAGCAGGTTAAACATAAAATGCGGATTAATTTGAGCCTGAAGCATTTCAAGCTCCGCTTTTCGTTTTTTCGCCTGCTCTAATGTAATTTGCTCGAACATCTCTTGAATGCGATCCAGCATAAAATCTATCGTTTTCGCTAAATGTCCGACTTCATTATGCCCGCGTATATTATTGCGCTCG
This sequence comes from Paenibacillus sp. 01L418, assembly GCF_056400045.1. NCBI lineage: Bacteria > Bacillati > Bacillota > Bacilli > Caryophanales > Paenibacillaceae > Paenibacillus > Paenibacillus sp. 01L418. The sequence continues at coordinate 693 of NZ_JBFTSN010000054.1, read as the reverse complement.
TCGAGCTGACCACGTCCAATTTTCGTAACAAACACACTTAAATCACGAATAGGCTTCGTTAATGCAGATATTCGGATCGTCAACAGCACAAAAAATAACGAGAAGAACAACGCTTGAACGATGAAGCTAACGAACAACACCTGTTTGTTTTTATCAATGGCCGCAGACATTGGAATAAGGCTAACAACTCGCCAATCGTTGCTCTCTAATTTTTGCTCGACATACACATATTTTTTTCTTTCGATTTCGATCGTACGACCCATCCCCTCCGGCTTCCACCAAAGCAGCTTTTCTCCTATTTTTGATGGGTTCGCTTGCGAGATCACGACGCCGTTTGAGTCTAACAAAAACATTTCCTGATTTTCGTTTGTTGTAAGATAGGGGCGTATTAAGCGCTCATTTATATTAACGATCATATAGCCAATTGGAATACTTGCCGTCTTCTTGATCGGTCTTCCCATCGTTACGTAATTTGTCGTCATCTTTTCCGTTTGAATTTGTTCGCCAAGCCAATAGGTAGAAAATATCGGCAGCTCATTTAATTGATGAAACCATTTTCTCTCATACCACAATCTCGGGTTCAAATCACTGTGTGAATAGTTTGTATAAAAGGGTTCCTTCACCCCTAAAATCGTAACTTGAAAATCATTTTTTTGAATAAAAAGATCATCCAAAATTCGTGACAGCTTACTG
>NZ_JBFTSN010000053.1:0-27668 GCF_056400045.1 Paenibacillus sp. 01L418 | reverse complement strand
CGTTAGTATCTGTCTGTTCCGTCTGTCGGAGAAGGCGGATAGGTAACGATAATAGTAATTTGAGCATTGACCTTTGGATCATGTGAGTAGACTGCTGTAATCGTTGCTGAACCAGGCTTAAGGGCCTTTATTTTACCGTCARAACTAACGCTAACGATTGAAGAATCGCTGCTACTCCAAACTAGCGAATCCTTAATGTTTGTTTTACCATAAGTGGGATCTGAACCGAGTTCATTCCACAAATCCAACTCTGTTCCAGGAGTAACTGTTTTAGTGTTCGATAATTTCAATTTAACTTGGTTTACTTCAATGGTTAGCTTGTTAGAAACGTAAGTACGCCCTGTGTTCGTCGTCACCGTTAGTTTAACTTCTACATTGCCAGCTTTTATGCCTTTAAGTGTTGCAGAAGTTTGTGTTTGTGAATCCAAAATACCATTCGCATTTCCTTCTGTAACACTCCAAACTGCTTTTTTAATCGGGTCATTGCCAGAAGCAGGAATGATAGCCGATAATGCAATGCTCGTACCTAATGGAATATTACTTGGTCCACTAATGACTGGGTTCGGTAATGTCACGGTTACTAATGCATTTTTGGATATCCCACTGCCATCCGAAGCTGTAACTGTAATCGTTGCTGCTCCAATGCCAACCCCTGTAATTTTACCGTCACTTCCGACAGTTACAATAGAGGTATCGCTCGATGACCAGGTGACCGCTTTGTTTTTTGCATCGACTGGATTAAACACAGGTGTCATTTGCTTTGTTTCGTTAAGTAAAAGCGTTGCATCAGCTAAATCGATACTTATTAGCTTCTTGTATACCGATATTGTCTTTGTCGCGGTATATTCTCTTTTTTTGTTCGTTACAGGATCTGTCTGATCAGTAGTCACCTTTAGGGTAATGGTTGCATCCCCAGCTGATAATCCCTGTACATTCGTTGAGCTGCCGCTGGTGTTGCTTAAGCTTATATTTCCAGTGTTTGATGTGACTTTCCAGTTATAGGATGTGATATTCTCATAATCTGCTGTAAATAGTTTTGATTCCAGAATAATGGATTCATTGACGGCGACATTTTCAGGGCCTGTAATATTAAGCCCTGGGCTAATAACGGTAACGACTGCGCTTGTTGTAATTTTACTGCCATCAGTTGTTGACACAGTTATGTTTGCGGTACCTGATGTGATGCCTGTAATAATGCCAGTACTGCTATCGATGGAAACAACAGTAGGACGATCAGACGTCCAAATCAGTTGTTTATTAGTAGGTTCTTCAGGCGTAAATACGGGGATCAAAGGCAGTCTGTCACCTACTAAAATCGTTTTATTATTTACAGTCACCGTCTTGATTTTAGTAATTGCTTTTAATACATAATGTGGGAATTGCAGCTTTTTGGATGCCTGCTCACCAATATCTTTAAAATCTAATACGGCATCAAGTAATGGATAAGACCCGTCTTTTTTCGGTGTAACCGGAATATTGAAAGTAAACGGATTAGCTGTGTATGTGTTTCCAGAAAGCGTATATTTGATATCTTTAATTGTTCCAGTGACTGTGTAGCCTGTAGCCAAAGTACCGATCTTATTAAAATCAGGCGGAAGTGCTCCTATCTCTAAATTAGCAGGAAACGTTTCTTTAAATTTCAACGATGTAATGATCATTCGATCAGCGGCAAGCGCTTCGTTTCTGTTTATTGGTTTAGGTGTCAGCGTATAGGTGAAGGTTGCTGCTGTATCCTTTCCAACGGTCTCCTGATCGACATTACTGGAAACGGTGCGATTCAGTTCAAGGTTGGAGGAGACTTTAACAACCTTTACATTTATGAATTTAACAACTTCAGCACCTTTAGCATCGCTTGCGATAATTTGGACTTTCAAATCTCCGCCGTTTGGAAGAGGATTAGTAACGGTCTTATTCACGGTTGATCCTGAAAGAATCTTTTCGTTAGTTGTTAATGGATAAGATTTTCCGTTGTATATCAGATTTATTGATGTTGTTAGTTCTCGATCGTTCAAGTCGAAATCCTCAGCCTTGTAGTTAATCAGAAGATCCTGATAGGAGGGGATAAAGTTATTGTCGACTTGATTATACTCAATTGGACTGTAGACAGTCAGTTGAGGAGCATGATTAGATCCCATAAATGCTCTATACATGGTATTGATAAACAACTTTTGTTCCCACGCTGGGAAGCCTTTATTTGTATGACCTGAACCTGAATAGGTCACATTGCCTTTTGAATACGTGTAATAATGATTCCAGCTGTCACCGGAAGTACGGACACCACCGATCATATTGTACCAAGGGATAACAGTAGCGTCCTCTAAATCAAGAGTGAAATACTGGTTGTGCGTCGTAGCGACCTGTGTGGATTCGTTTAATAAAAAAGGGTATTGCGTTAATAGTCCTTCATTTACTTTTTCTGTTGATGTAGCTTGTAGTGGATTTCCGAGTCCCATGTCTGTACGTGGGGCAATTTGTCCAGTTGTCGTTTGGAATTTATTGAGCCAGTTTTGACTTTCGCTATTATTATTCACAAAGATAGTATCATGCGTAAACATAACGCTCTGACCTGTACTTATGAACTGCTGTACAGCAGCTGTTGCGTTATTACCGATTGGTGCAAAGTTGTTGTACTCATCGACAAATCCGAATATGAGCATGTCATATTTTCCGTTTAATGTGTTGTACCCGCTATTATTAAAATTAGTTATTGAGGTCGTATCGATCGTAATGCCATAATCATTAGTTATTAAATCTTTTGATTGTAAATTATTGTTTAGATTGCTGTCGTTTGTGTTTTTGTTCGGCAATACTTGAAGTACTTTAATATTAATTTTCTCATCTTGGAAGCGGTATACCCCAGTTTGAATATCTTTTAAAGGACTGCCGAATTCTGATAGCTCGAGTCTCCAATACTGAAGACCAGAGTATCCGGGTGGAAGCTTATACGTAAGCGTACCGCTTTTCTCTGTAACCGTTTGAGAAGTAACAAATTGTTCAGCACCAAACGGCAGAGAACTGTCAGTTCCAATATATAAGTTTAAATTAATGTTTTTAGAAGCGACATCGCCAAGGTTATCGACTGCGTACTTAAATGTGATGATCTCATCAGGAGAATACTTTTTTGTCGAAGTTGATGTGTAGCCATCAGGCTTCTCGGTTAGGGTGAGTAACGGTCGGATATTCCCATTATCAAGAAGATTGATTTTCGATACAAAATTAGTTTGGCTAGAAATGTCATTATTGTTCACAAAAATTACATTGCTTTTAGTCTTTCCTGCTTGGTTGTAGATGGCGAAGTTTTTTTTCAAAAGAGCTTCTTTTATGTTATTGCCACTTCCTAAATCAGCCTGGTGCAGTAATCCTTTTTTGCTTCTGTCTGTAGAATCGCTATAGAGAATAACTGGGAGTCCTTTGTCAACGAAGTTTTTAATAATCTCTGTTGCTTTTAATTGAGTAATATCATTTTGCTTGCTAGCAGTATTATGCGCACTTGACGTAGAGCTTTGAGTAGGGAGTGTGATACTATAACTACCCTTGCCAATATATATCGCGTCATAGTTCCCATCTAGCTGTTCGCGTGAAGCAACAAATTGTTTCATGCTTAACGTTTTTATCGTAATTAGGTTAGTTGTACCGACCGCAGCAGTCAGATCAGAAGATCCTGATTCGGTAATTTCCAATACGTTAACAGTAGGACGAAGCCTTTTAATAGAAAGATTGAATTTTTGAGAATCAGTTTCTGTATCGTTTTTAGCAACTAAAGTGTTTGAATTTACTTCCAAGTATTTTTGCGAGGAATTAATTGTATTTTTCGTTTTAAATCGAACAATTCCTTCAGAMACCGCTTGCTTCACGAATTTTTCACTATCTGAAGGATTCGTTTTTGTTAAAACTGTAAGTTTATTTACATTAGAGGATGATGTGGAATAGGAAAGATATTTGTTGGTGCCTTTGGATTTGATAGACACGAGATCATTGCCATGATCCTCAAGCTCAAACAACTCGTCTAAGAAATATTGGTTTGTGTTTACGCTAATTGAATCATTCTTCACGGAAACAAACTTCGAATTATTACTCAATGTAATCGTAGTGCTAGGCACTGCTGCTTTAACTAAGTAAGGCTTAACCCCGATGTATGTAAAAGTCATAGCTAGTATCGTAATAATGCAAACGATTGAAACTCTTTTCCTCAGAAATGATAGATTCATGATCCTTTCCTCCTTATAAACTAAAATCAAATGAGTCTTATTACCTAAAAATTGCAATGAAAACTGTTGTAATTTGCCATATGTAGGATATAATCAGTGTAAGCGACAACGCTAGTTGTTGCAAGATAAACAAGCGAAATACATATAAGAGAGCGAATATTGTAGATTTAAAGATAGGATTCAATGTTAAGTAGGTATATGGAACCAATTATATAAAACTATTTATTTGCATTGGAATAGGGATAGAGATAGGGGTTGAAGCTGTGGCGGCAATCAAAAAAAGACTAGGAGATTTGCTTGTTGAGAGCTTGCTGATTTCTGAGGAGCAGCTGCAGGAAGCGTTGCGTGAGCAGAGTAAGACCAAACAAAAGCTGGGTGACTTGCTCATTACACAAGGTTATATTACCGAACAGCAACTAATAGAGGTTTTAGAGTTCCAACTTGGTATCCCACATGTGAGTTTATACAAATTTCAAATAGATCCGGCAATCGCTCAGATTATTCCAGAGAGCATGGCAAGACGTTACCAAGCTATTCCGATTCAAAAAGAAGGCGGAAGGCTAATGGTCGCGATGGCCGATCCGCTTGATTATTTTGCAATAGAAGAATTACGAATGAGCACGGGCTTCCGTATCGAACCAGCCATTTCAAGCAGAGATGAACTACAAAGAGCTATTGCTCGTCATTACGGTCTTCAAGATTCCATGAATCAGATGCTGGTCGATCTTTCTTCTTCAGATGATATTCAAGAAATAGAAGTGATGGATGAAGATTCGCCCGTCGTTCGCCTTGTGAATCAGATGATTCAGCAAGCTGTTCAACTAAGGGCATCGGATATTCATGTGGACCCAGGCGAGATGCAAATATCGATTCGTTATCGGGTGGATGGTGTGCTTAGAACGGAGAAGACGGTTCCGAAGCAAATGCAAGGCTTTATCACAGCCAGGCTCAAAATTATGGCAAAGCTCAATATTGCGGAACGCAGACTGCCACAAGACGGACGCATTAAGATGCAGGTTGATTTTAAAAATGTCGATATTCGCGTATCCTCACTTCCTACAATTCACGGTGAAAAAATTGTATTGCGGATTCTCGATTTAAGTACTGGTGTGAAGGCGATTGACCAGCTGGGCTTCAACGAGCATAACTTCACCTTATTTAAAGAAATGATCGACAAGCCATACGGGATTTTGCTTATAACTGGCCCTACAGGCAGCGGTAAAACAACTACTTTATATTCTGGACTTCAGCATTTGAATCAGGAAGATACGAATATTATTACGATTGAAGATCCTGTTGAGTATCAGCTGGAAGGCATCAATCAGGTGCATGTGAGTCCGAATATCGGGCTGACATTTGCAGCAGGACTGCGATCTATTTTGCGGCAAGATCCGAACGTCGTTATGGTGGGTGAAATTCGAGACAGCGAAACGGCAGAAATTGCGATCCGTGCATCGTTGACAGGGCATTTGGTATTGTCGACTTTACATACGAATGATTCGGTTAGTACGATTACCCGTTTTAGAGATATGGGCGTTGAACCCTATTTGATTGCTTCCTCTCTCGTAGGCGTTGTTGCGCAAAGGCTTGTCCGACGCGTTTGTGCGGACTGCAAGCAGTCGCATGCCGTGACCGACCAGGAACGAATATTTTTGAGAAGTCGTTCAATTGAGATAGAGATGCTTATAAAGGGCAAAGGCTGTGGAAGCTGCAACAATACTGGATATCGCGGTCGAGTTGCTATTCACGAGGTATTGTTTGTGAATGATGAGCTGCGCGAGCTTATTAACGAAGGGGCATCCGTTCAACAATTGCGTGAAGCGGCAGCAGGGCAAGGCATGATTCAATTGATGGACGACGGCTTGGAAAAAGTAACACGTGGGATTACGACGCTGCAGGAAGTGCTGCGCGAGACGGTAGCACATTAGGCGGAGGGTGGTAACATGTCTGCAAAAGAGAAAATAATGGATCTGCTTAGGCAAGCCCATGAGCAGAAAGCATCCGATCTTCATATCTCGGTTGGCTCTGCCCCAACATTTCGGGTAAACGGCGGTTTAAAAGCAAGTGGAGTCGAGCCTGTTAACTCAGAGGAAGCGATGGAAATGGCGGGTTCGATGCTTTATGAGCAGCAAATGCAATATTTTCAGGATCACGGTGAGATTGATTTCTCCTACAGCATGACGGGCTATTCCCGTTACCGGATTAATATTTATCGGCAGCAGGGCAATGTAAGTATTGCGGCAAGATTAATACCGACGCAAATTCCTACATTGGAGTTGCTCCAGCTTCCGCAGATGATTGCGCCTCTTGCCAATAAACCACAAGGGTTAATTCTTGTGACGGGCCCGACTGGGAGTGGGAAATCGTCAACGTTAGCTGCATTTTTAGGTTATATCAATCGTACTCAGAGGAAACATATTATTACGCTGGAAGATCCGATTGAGTACGTACATAAGAGCGAAGGGTCGATCATTGATCAGCGCGAGGTAGGCAGTGACACAAGAAGTTTCTCAAATGGCTTGCGTGCTGCGCTTAGGCAAGATCCAGATGTGATTTTGGTAGGGGAAATGCGAGATTTGGAGACGATTGCTGCTGCGGTAACGGCTGCAGAGACAGGCCACCTCGTACTGGCTACATTACATACAACGGATGCGCCTCAGACGATTGATCGTATTATCGATGCTTTTCCAGGTCATCAGCAGGCGCAAATTAGAGCACAGCTAGCTGCGGTTCTAGTGACAGTCATATCTCAACGTTTGTTTCCTCGAATAAACGGTCAAGGCAGAATTGCTGCGACAGAAATTCTAGTCAATACTCCGGCAGTAGCAAACTTAATTCGTACAGAGAAGGTTCATCAAATTAGAAGCGTGATGCAGACGAGTCGAGCGTTAGGGATGCATACTCTCGATATGTCGATTAAGGAATTACTGCAAAAGGGCATGATTGATCCGCTAGTAGCCAAATCTTATTTGGTGGAGGGAGGACTCTAATGCCGCAATATAACTATCAAGTCAAAGCAAACACCGGACGGCTGATCAAAGGCAAGCTCTCGAGCATGGATAAAGCTACTGCAGTAGAGGAGCTTCGCAAACGAGGCTTAAAGGTATTGTCGGTTCAAGAGGTTCGATATACGGTCTTATCGACCGAGCTGTATATTGGGAATCCAGTAAAAGGGATTCATTTCATTATTTTTTGCAGACAGTTTGCAACGCTCATTCGTGCAGGTGTTACACTCGTCGAGTCAACCGCCATTTTGTCTGAGCAGACGGAGAGCAAACCACTGAAAAAGGCTTTAGTTGATGTGAACTCGTCCTTGCTAAGAGGGGTTTCGTTCTCGCAAGCAGCGCAGGAGCATAAGCGGATTTTCCCGCCTATGTTCATCAGCATGGTTCGCGCAGGCGAGGAAACGGGAGATTTAGAGGGTACGCTGGATCGTCTTGCTGTATTTTTCGAAAAAGCACATACGACGAAGGAAAAGATCAAATCGGCGATGRCCTATCCGATTGTAGTTGGCATAATGTCTCTCGCGGCGGTCGTTTACTTGCTTCAAGGTGTTGTGCCGCAATTCGTCACGATGTTTGCTTCATTTGACGCAGAATTGCCGATGATTACGAAAGTCGTATTGTCATTAAGCGATAGTATATCTAATCAGTGGTATATATGGGTGCTGGCTCTAGTAGCTATCCTCACTGCCTATCAATTTGCGATACGCTCGGAGCGAGGAAGTTACTTTATTGATTATGCGAAGCTGAAGATTCCGATTTTCGGCAAGCTGCTCCAGAAGGGCGCTATCGCTCAAATGACTAGGACACTTTCTTCCCTGTATGCGAGTTCCGTGCCGGTATTGCAGTCTCTGGCTATCGTAGAGCAAGTCGTTGGCAATAAGGTAATCGGAGAAGTAATCCGCAAATCAGGTGACTCGCTAAGACAGGGTAGTCCTTTATCCGATCCGCTCAAAAAATCTTGGGTGTTTCCGCCGCTCGTTACGCAAATGATAGCTGTCGGGGAGGAAACGGGGGCGCTCGATCAGATGCTCTCGAAAGTAGCTGATTTCTATGAAATGGACGTTGACAACACAGTTGACCGTCTTAAGTCGTTAATAGAGCCGCTATTAATTGTATTTCTGGCTGGCGTTGTTGGTTTGATCGTTATGGCGATCATGCTGCCGATGTTTAGCTTATATTCTACTGTTGGGTAAGCACAGGATGCGATGAGTCCGCTCATCTATCTGCTGCTATTCATAAATAATCTATATTCAGGAGGAATTACAAATGCAAATGTTATTGAAACGTTTTAAGAAGGAAGAGAAAGGTTTTACGCTAATCGAGCTCTTGGCAGTAATCGTTATTTTGGCTGTTATCGCGGTAATCGCGGTTCCTTTGATTGGGAATATTATTAGTAAAAGTAAAACAGATTCCAATTTAGCAACTGCCCGCCAAATTTATGACGCTGCACGGTTACATGCAACATCTACTAATGGAACAATAGGAAATATAACATTAGAAGAGCTTCAAACAGCAAAATATTTAGAAAGTCCAATATATTTGCCTAGCACTAAAGAGGCTCTAAACCCTAAAGGAACTAAGATTGATGTGAGTAAAGAAACTGGGGAGTACTTAGTACTGGCTACTGGAGCTGATGCGACACCAGTTGTTGTAGAAAAATATACAAAAGCTGAATTAATGTCAAAGTAAGAAGCTTTATAGTCGGTGATTCGAAAGATGGGATGATCCACTTTCGAATCACTTATTTTGATAAAGAAAGTGGCCTTATAAAATGAACTTATTATTTTCCACCTACCTTTTCATCCTCGGCCTCATCTTTGGCTCTTTCTTTAATGTAGTAGGACTTCGAGTCCCAATGAAACAATCCATTGTAAATCCGCCTTCGCAGTGCCCGAATTGCGGGAACCGCTTGAAAGCTAGAGATCTTATTCCGGTATTAAGCTGGCTGTTTGCCAGAGCGAAATGCAGACAATGCAGTGTTCGGATATCTGTTGTTTATCCGCTAGGAGAGCTAGCGACAGGTCTTTTGTTTTTATGGATATACCTAACTTTTGGAATTTCGTGGGAAATGGTAATTGGTTTATTGCTCGTCAGTATGGGAGTAATCATCACCGTTTCTGATTTGAAATATATGCTTATTCCGAACCGAATTTTACTTGCTTTTGCGCCGCTGTTTATCATCCTTCGTCTTATTTATCCGCTGGACTCCTTTTGGATTCATGTGTGGGGAGCTCTGCTTGGCGGGGGTGTTCTGCTACTGGTCGTAATTGTGACTCGCGGCGGGATGGGAATGGGCGATGTGAAGCTGATTATGATGCTCGGTTGGATTATTGGATTTAAAAATTTAATTCCAGCTTTTATGATTGCTTGTTTAGCAGGAACTCTCGTAGGTGGGGCTCTCTTGCTGCTGCGTATCGTGCAGAGAAAACAGCCTATACCTTTTGGCCCTTTTCTTGTGTTTGGCGCATTATTAGCCTTTGCCTATAGCGAGGATTGGATTTCGTTTTACTTATCGATATTTGAGTAGCAGGATGTGATGATTAATGATTACGGGATTGAACCGAATAGGTTTGACAATCGATCATACAGGTGTTCGATATGTGAAAGCGAAGAAGAAAAAGGGCTGGGAAATCGAAAAAAGCGGCTTTTTGCCTTTTGCAGCAGGATTGATAGTAGAGGATCAATTTACAGCGGTTGAGGAGCTTCGTAATCAGCTTAAGCACTGGGTAAAAGCTGAAAAGTTAACAGGGGCATTTGTTACTGTATCGATACCGACTTCTCAAGTAATTATTCGTAAGCTTATTATTGAATCGTCAAATGCAAAGGAATTAAAGCAGCTGATCGAGCTTGAAATCGAAACAGCCCTTCATTTGCCATTTGAAAAACCAGTATACGACTATGTGATCATATCTTCAGCAAATGATAGAAGTGAAGTGCTCGTTTATGTGTCGCCGCTCAAATGGATTCAGCAGTGCGTGGCACTATTAGAGAGTGCGGGTCTAAAGGTAAAGTATGCTGAATTAGCTTCTACTGCTCTAGCACGGGCTATTAAAGAGAAAAATGATACAAAGCTTGAGAGCACGATGCTGATTAATTTGGATGATTCGAATATTGAAATTTATATGTTCCATAATAGCCAGCCCGTATTTATGCGAGTCATGAATGAATATGAGCAGCTAGCGATCAAAGAGACGGGACTTGCTCCGGAATTAATAGCTAGCATCAATGCGGAAATTTCGAGACTATTAAACTTTTATCAATATAGTATTCACGAGGGCCAATCGAAAATAACCCATACTCTTGTAACAGGCAATGTAATAGGAAAAGAGCAGCTCGTTAGTGAGTTCAGCTTGCTGCAGCCTGACATGCTGGTGGAAAGCCAAAGCTTTGCTTCCTCATCTCCTCAGATGAAAGGCAATGAAGCGGACGAATACCGCATGGCTTTTGGACTTGCGATTAGAGAAAACAAAGATAAGGCTATAAATCTTCTTCCAGAGAGAATCATTAACAAGAAGCAATTTTCTGCTCAGCTTGTCGTTGCAGGTGTCCTATGGTTTGCATGCCTAATCGTTATTGTGTCCTTGTATGCAGGGGCTAGCTCAAGTTTGCAAAAGCAAACGAAAGCAGCTGACGCTCTGACGCAAAGCAATGCTCTATTAGAACAAGAGCTCGCTAATCTAAATAAGCAAAGTCAGCTCGATGTTGATCCAGAGTCAGTTATTAAGAGCATTCGAGAGCATAGACAAGATGCCGTTGTTGTCCTTGATCAATTGCAAGACCATTTGCCAGCGCTCGCTGCTATTCAAACGATGGAGTACAGCAAGCCGGGCTCCATAGCGCTTATCGTGAAATTTGTTGATATGAAGGATGTTGCTGATTATTTAAATGTTTTAAGAACGCTGCCTTTTTCAGGCGGAGCGCTGCTTCAAGGCTTTACAGGGACAGAAACACAGCAAATCGCCCACTTCGAGATGAAATGGAAGGGTCAACTGGAAAGCGAAACACAAGAAACTACGGGAACGACAGAAGAAGGAGGAGTTGCTGCTAATGGATAACAACAAAAACCATTCGCTCATCATCCTCGCGATCATGCTGATGTTTCTCATTTTGCTAGTAAGCTATGTGACGATGCTTCAACCGGCTTATAAGAAGCTTGGGGACAAAAAAGATCAGGTTGCTCAGCTGCAAAAAACGACCGAGCTGCTGACCAAAGCACTTAGCAACAAAAAGGAAAAAGGGAAATTGCCCGAGCAAGAGATTCAAGCAACTTTGCCGCTTTGGGACAATACGGAGCAAATGATTATCAGTTTGAAGGAGATCGGACTGAGTACACAAACAAAGCTGAGCAGTGTTTCATTTAGTGTATCGGAAACGAACCAATTGAACACTTTAATTGGAAGTAAAGAACCGATGTATCCAAGTGTAAAAGAGTTGAAGACGCAGTTAGTCATACAAGGCAGTTATGAACAGATACGGAGCTGGCTTGTTGAGGTTCAGAAGCTGCCACGTTTGGTCATCGTTGATAATATCCGATATTCAATGGCGATTAGYGGATCCATTTCTGCGGAAATTTCAATTACAGCCTTTTTTGATCCCTCGTATGCGTTTATGCTTGATAATCCGATTTTGCCAAAAGCAGCTGAATAATGCTGCTGCTAATCACGAATAAATAAAAGCGCGAGTACGATTTGGTGTTGATTTCCAAGTCTCTCGTGCTTTTTTTATTTGAACATTCATACATCCTTCATGCAACCTGCTGCTGATTGTCATACTATTGTCATAGGAAGTGGAGTGTCGGCGGTTGTTAGGTTTGCGGAAAAAGGGCATAATGGAAGCATAGGAAAATACATAGAAATGGGGAACGGGAATGTCTTATAACGACCGTTTCATACGGGCTTGCCGGAAGGAACAAGTAGATCAATTACCTGTATGGTACATGCGACAAGCGGGACGATATGATCCTGAGTATCGCAAAATAAAAGAGAAGTATTCTTTGCTTGAAATATGCAAACAGTCGGAGCTTGCGGCTGAAGTAACGATGATGCCGGTTCGTAAGCTGGGCGTCGATGCAGCTATTTTGTATTCTGATATTATGAATCCAGTAGCATCTATCGGAATTGATTTTGATATCGTAGCTAATATTGGGCCCGTAATTGCGAACCCGATTCGTTCGGCTGCTGATGTTGAGCGCTTGAAGCCGATTGATGTGGAAGGCGATCTAGGCCATGTCATCGAGACGATTCGGATACTAGACCGTGAGCTGGAAGTGCCGTTAATTACGTTCGCTGGTGCGCCATTCACCATTGCCAGCTATTTAATTGAAGGAAGACCATCCAAAAACTATTTGCGTACGAAAGAAATGATGTACAGCGAGCCGGAGCTATGGCATGAATTGATGCGTAAGCTTGGCGACATGGTCATCACTTATTTGCGCGCGCATATCGCGGCAGGCGGTAAAGCCTTTCAATTGTTCGACAGCTGGGTAGGCGCTTTGACGCCAGCGGATTTCCGGAAATTCGTCTTGCCGACGATTGAGCGTATTTTTGCAGAATTGTCAGACTTGCCGCAGCCGAAAATTTACTTCCCAGGCGTAAGCTCAGGAGAGCTGCTTCCGGAACTATTAAATGTCAAAACAGATGTCATCGGTCTCGACTGGCGGGTTTCGATTGCAGAAGGCCGTCGGAGACTGGATCATGGCTTTGCCGTGCAAGGCAATCTAGATCCTACAATTCTGACTGCGCCAATTAGCGTGATTGAGTCGTATGCGAAAGAGATCATTGATAGCGGAATAGAGGAGCCAGGATTTATTTTCAACCTTGGTCATGGTTTGTTCCCTGAAGCATCACTTGAGAAGCTGGCTCAGTTAACTGCATTCGTACAATCGTATTCTAAAAAGGCAATCGCTGCACGCAGCCATAAGGAGACTAGTCATGTCTGAGCATAAAGCGAAACAAATAGGCGTACTTGTAATGTCCTACGGAACGCCGGAATCGATGGATGATGTTGAAACGTATTACACGCATATTCGCCGCGGCAATGCACCAACGCCTGAGCTGCTTGCTGAGCTTAAAGGTCGTTATGAAGCGATTGTTGGCGGGGTTTTCCCACTGCGTGAAAATACGAACGGTCAGGTTGCCGGCTTGCAGGACAAACTAGAGCAGCTGGCTCCTAACAAATTCACATGCTACCAGGGCTTGAAGCACGCAAAACCGTATATTGAAGACGGTGTTGAGCAAATGGCGAAGGACGGCATCACACAAGCGGTAGGAATCGTGCTTGCGCCACATTTTTCAACGATGAGCGTGGGCAGTTATATTAAGCGTGCGGAAGAAAAGGCGAAAGAGCTAGGTATCGCGATGACTTTCGTAAAGCAATACCATATGCATCCGAAATTGCTTGAGGCGCTTACGGATCGCGTTGTAGCTGGATTAGAACGCTTGGATGCTGCTACAGATGGTGAAGAGCGTGTGAAGGTGCTTTTTAGCGCGCATAGCTTGCCTGAAAAAATTCGTGAGCTTGGTGATCCTTATGAGCAGCAGCTGCTTGAAACATCCGCAGCGGTTGCGAAAGCAGCTAACGTGAAGGATTGGCAGTTTACTTGGCAAAGCGCAGGACGAACAAGAGATCCTTGGCTTGGCCCTGATATTTTGGAAACATTGCCAGTGCTCGCTGAAGAGGGCGTAAAAGCGGTACTTGTTGCACCAGTCGGTTTCGTATCAGATCATTTGGAAGTGTTGTACGATCTTGATATTGAAGCACAAGCTGCTGCGAAAGAGCTGAATATGACTTTGGATAGAATTGCGATGCTGAATCGTGATCCTTTATATATGGAAACATTGGCAGAATCGGTCATCGAGGCTTTGGACAGCCAAGGGAAGGAATGAATGAGATGCGGAGAATCGGAAAACCTGATCGAATTGTCATTATTGGCGGAGGGATCAGCGGACTGAGCTCCGCTTTTTATTTGCAGCGGGAAGCGGAGCGGCAAGGCAGGGAGCTGGAGATAACCATCGTAGATGGGGCTCCTGCCTTAGGCGGAAAAATTAATACGCTGCAGCGTGACGGGTTCGTCATCGAGAAAGGGCCGGATTCTTTTTTGGCTCGCAAGCTTGCCATCATTGATTTGGCGGAGGAGCTTGGCATAGCGGACGAGCTTACGACAACGAATCCAGGAGCGAAAAAAACATATATTTTGCATCAAAGAAAGCTGTTTCCGATGCCTGCGGGACTCGTGCTTGGGGTACCGACTGAAATTGGGCCGTTCGTGAAAACAGGCTTATTGTCATGGGGCGGCAAGCTGCGGGCGCTGATGGATTTGGTGCTTCCTGTTCGCAAGGAGCAAAGCGATGAGTCGCTTGGCGGTTTTTTGGAACGGCGAGTGGGCAATCAAGTGATGCGGCGCATCGCAGAGCCGCTGCTTGCAGGTATTTATGCAGGTGATCTGAAAAAGTTAAGTCTGCAAGCTACGTTTCCGCAGTTTGCCGCGTCAGAGCGCAAGCATGGCAGCCTTATTCGCGGCATGCAGCATAACCGTAAAGTGAGTGCTGCTGCAGGAGCGCTTCCAGCCGTCGCAAAGGGTGGAACTTTTTTGACGTTCAAGGGTGGTTTGTCTTCGCTAGTTAACGCACTAGATAAAGCTTTGAGCAAAGTGCAGCGACGACTCAGTACAAAGGTTGTGGAAATTAAACGATGTGCGGATCTAGCATTAAGCAGCGATCAAGCTGTTTCGAATGCGTCAGAGGGAGCTCGTTATGAGGTTGTCCTTGATAGCGGCGAGACGCTGTGGGCGGATCAAATCGTGATGACGGCACCTGCATATAACGCGGCAGAGCTGCTTGCGCCTTTGACAGAAGTTAATGAGCTGCGCGCTATTAATTATGTATCGGTAGCGAACGTCGTACTGGCATTTGATAAAGCGACGTTTGGGCTCGATTTTGACGGATCGGGATTTGTAGTGCCTCGCTCAGAAGGATTGCAAATTACTGCTTGCACATGGACATCAAATAAATGGCTGCATTCGAGTCCGAATGACAAGGTGCTGCTACGCTGCTATGTCGGACGGTCGGGTGATGAAGAAAGCGTTAGGCTTCCGGATGCTGAGCTTATTAAGGCTGTGCGGCGAGATATTGAAGAAACAATGGGCATAAAAGCAGAGCCTTTGTTTGTTGAAATTACGAGGTTGCCGCGCTCCATGCCGCAATATCCGGTGGGTCATGTTGAGAATATGAAACAGCTGCGAGAACGCTTCGAAAAGGAGCTGCCARGAGTTTGGATTACAGGTGCAGCGTTCGATGGAGTAGGTCTTCCGGACTGCATAAGACAGGGCAAGGAAGCTGCTCAAGAACTATTAAAGTAAGCTCGTAATAATAGTTCTCCCCGCGAAGGTGGATCATTGCTATAATGGAAGAGTCTAGCTATTCATAGACTTTGATTCTATTAAAGAGGAGCCATCTTCCATGCACATATCACGTTCTGAAACGCATCAGCAGGATAGGTCTAAACGTAAAAAGAGGCTTCGAAGACTCATTTTCGTTAATTTGTCGCTGCTAGGCATCATTATAATCGTATTAGGTGCCTGGCTTGCGGCTGAAAATTCAGATAAGCTAAAAGGTTTGTTAAGCTTCGCAGGTGATTGGAATAAAGGACAAAATCAAACGGTTAACACAGGTGATAAAGGGTCAGAAAACGAGCCGGATTTAACAGAAGACGTCGATTTGTCTGGAAATGACACAGAATCCAATCTACCGAATGAAGAGGAAGATACTTCTGCTATAACGGATCCTAACGGAGCCGGCAGCGAGGAAGAGAGAGTCAGCCTTTCCTTTGTAGGGGATTTACTCGTTGCTGATTATGTGAGCGCCATCACTGCCCGTGAAGGCTATGAGTATCTCTATCAACCTGCCATGCTTTACTTAAGCGAACCGGATCTGACGGCTGGCAATTTGGAATTTCCAGTAACGAAGCGTGGTACTCCGGTAACCGGAACGCCATATGTGTTTAAAGGTTCGCCTGATGTTCTTCCATCGATACGTAATGCAGGCTTTGATGTTTTGAGCTTAGCCAACAACCATGCGCTTGACCAAGGCGTTGAAGGTATGCTCGACACGATGAAATATTTGGATGAAGCAGGCCTATCGCATATGGGGGCGGGCAATAATGATACCGAGGCGTTCACTCCGGTGATCAAAGAGGTTCGGGGCATTAAGGTAGCTTACATCGGACTGAGCAAAGTGGTTCCGTTTTCTTCATGGAAAGCGGATAAAAATACAGCAGGATTAGCTGAAACCTATGATACTCGGCGTGCGACGGAAGCGATTGCGAAAGCAAAGAAAGAAGCAGATATCGTTGTCGTGATGGTGCACTGGGGCAAGGAACGAGTGGATCAGCCCGAGCCGTATCAAAAGGATTTTGGCAAACAATATATCGATGCGGGAGCAGATCTGGTGATCGGAAGCCACCCGCATGTGCTGCAAGGCTTCGAAATGTATAAAGGAAAATGGATTGCATACAGTTTAGGAAACTTTATTTTTAGCTCATATCCCAAGGAGACAGCGGGCGAGACCGGTGTTCTTGACGCTTTATGCACTAAAAACGGGGATTGTGAGATGACGTTTCATCCGATGTTTACAGTTAATGCGCAGCCTACTCCATTAGAGGGAGAAAAAGCAAAAGCGTTACTCGATCGGCTAACATCGGTCTCCTTTGGCGTAAAGCTGAATGAGGATGGACGCATTGCACCTGAACAATGAGCCGAGTGAGAGGATGATCGTTTAATGAAAAATCCGTGCGTAGCGCACCGAGGCTGGTCTAGCCGCGCGCCGGAAAATACGATGGCAGCTATACGGTTGGCGCTCGCTGATCCACTAATTGAATGGATTGAAATTGATGTTCATCTTTCAAAGGATCATGTACCGATGGTTATTCATGATTACACGCTGCGCAGAACGACAGATGGAAAAGGCGATGTGAAAAAAAAGACGGCTGACGAGCTTGCAGCACTGGATGCGGGCAATTGGTTTTCACAAAAGTATCAAGGCGAGCATATTCCGACCCTTGCTCAGGTGCTTAAAGAATCAGTCGGACACTGCAAGCTTAACATCGAGCTGAAGACGGACGGCATCCGTTATCCGTTGATCGAGCAGAAGGTGCTTGAATGTATACAGGCATATCAAGCGGAAAGTGAAGTAGTCATCACGTCCTTTCATGAAGGTACATTATACCGAATGAAGCGCCTATGCAGCCAAATTCGTACCGGTATTATTATTGACGGCTGGCGGAATTCGCTGCCTAAAGAGCTAAAAGAGCTTGGAGCAGATTTTTTGTCGATCAGCTATTCCAAGCTAAACAAGGAACGAGTCGAACTATTGAAAAATGCAGGCATTCAAATTATGGCCTGGACGATCAATGAGAAACGTGCGATCCGTAAAATTGCTGCACTTGATCCGGAATTATTAATATGTACAAATTACCCGGAACGCTGGCATGAGCTGCGGGCTGAAAGCATGGAATTAGAAGTAGTAAATAGAAAAAAATGATTAAAAATAATAAATAGAGTGCAAGGGATAAGATAGCAAGCATGTATGGGTTGTGTATAAGCAGGAGGTTGCTCGCTAGATGGTAGGATGGATAGATGAATGGTGGTTGCGTCTGATTATCGGCTTAGTGGGCAGTTGCTTTATTGCAGCAGCAGCCTATCATGTGAAATCATTGTCCGCTTCAGGCGCGTGCTCGGCGATCATAATGGGAACCGGCTTCGTAACACTAGGTGAACCGGTCTGGTTTGGGTTATTGATCGGTTTTTTTGTTTCATCAAGTGTATGGTCGAAGTGGAAGAGAAAACATAGAGCGAAGGAAGCTGCCGAAGCCAAATATGCGAAGACTGGCCGCCGTGATGCAGGGCAAGTATGGGCAAATGGCGGCGTAGGACTCCTATTATGCGCCGCTCATGCAATCTGGCCTGATGAGGGGTGGCTGTTCGCTTACATAGGCGTGATGGCTGCTGTAAACGCGGATACATGGGCCACGGAGATCGGGGCCTTAAGTAAGACGGCGCCGCGATCGGTGACGAGCGGCAAGCCGGTCACGCCTGGAACGAGCGGCGGTGTCACGCCGCTCGGCAGCGCAGCAGCGCTCGCAGGCGCCGTGTTCATCGGCGCCGTTGCCGCGCTGCTGCTTGCGGCCCCGCAGCCAGCAGAGGCTGCTGCGGGTACGCTTGGCGGCTCGGCGGCGGTATATATCGCCGCCGCAGCCGCCGCTGGCCTGGCCGGGGCGTTCGCCGACTCTTTGCTCGGCGCAACCGGCCAGGCCATGTATCGCTGCCGGGTATGCGGCAGCGAGATCGAGCGCGCCGCGCATTGCGGCAGTGCGGCGGAGCAAGTGCGCGGCTTCGCCTGGCTGAACAACGACAGAGTGAACCTTATGTCGTCGTTATTCGCAGGCGTGCTAGCATGGGGGATCGGTCAAGTTTTTCTGTGACCGATGCGAGTAGTTATTGTGAAAAGACTGATCAGGATGAAGAAATTCTCCTGATCAGTCTTTTTTTCAATCTACACGATGATCAACCCTATCAATAACCACAAAAAAAGGTAATCTATGTTATTGTTATCCTATATCTATCTCGTTAAAATTTACATAAATATGTAAATGAAAAGACTTCCAATACACAAGGAGGGACTCTTATGAACGATAGTTTTAATCGAGAGTGGTTAACCAATAAATTTGAAGAAATCAGAAAAAGAATGCTGAAGGCGATCGAACAGCTTGATGATGACCAGTTGAATTGGCAGCCTGATCCATCAAGTCACAGCATATCGATGTTGATCAATCACATAGATGGCAATATTGAAGAGAGAATCGTAAAAGGTATTTTACGTGTAGATATTAAGAGAAGCCGTGACGATGAGTTCAAAGCTGAATATGTAAAGAAGGCAGCCTTGCAAACGATCATTCAGGATAGGCTGCAGCTGGTCATCGATACGATTCAGACGATTTCGGATGAAGCGTTGGGACAAACCCAAACAGTGAGGAACCGGGAAAGAACGAACTTGGATATGCTGCATCAATGTGCTGCCCATTATTCTGAACATATGGGACAACTATTCTATATTGCAAAACTATGTTTGAAAGAGGAATACACATCCACATCAGTGGTTCGCCCAAAGTCATACGAATAGATTTCAGAACCAAAAGATTCCTTGCCATTGCTAAGGAATCTTTTGGTGTTATCCGAGCTCTACAAAATACCTGCTTAACGCAAAATATATCCGCCATCAGGGAAAAGGGTGCTTCCAGTTGTATACGCATTAGTCATTAAATAAATCGTAGTATGGGCTGCATCGTCTGCTTGACCGATTTTGCCTAACAGATTGATTTTTGCATAGGCATCATAAGACTGGTCTCTGACTTCCTGTTCTGCACCTTCCCAGTTGAAATTCGTATGGATGGTGCCGGGAGATATAACGTTGACACGTATGGGAGCAAGTTCAACCGCCAGCGCTTTGCCAAGACTTTCGATAGCCCCGTTGCAGGCAGCATAGGAAGCGCCGCCCTCAAGCGGCCGTTGGCCAAAAGCACCGGACATGAGCACGATTGAGCCATTCGAGTTAATAAATGGAGCAGCGTATTTCACCGCATTGTACTGCGGCCAAAATTTTGAATTAAAGCAGCTGTGTGCAACCTCAGCACTTGATGTAATTGGACCTCGAACGTAGGAGGCACCCGGTGTAAATAAATGGTCGAAATGACCGATCTGCTCGAAAAAAGACTGAAGCGCCAGTTCATTCTTGTTATCTAATGCATAGGCTTCAACATGCTCATGACCTAAGTACTGCCGTGCTGCATCCAACCTTTCTTTGGACCGGCCGGCAATGACAACTTGAGCCCCTTGCTCTATTGCTTGTTTTGCAGTCGCTAAGCCAATTCCTGAGCTTCCTCCGATAATGACGATCCGTTTATTTTTTAATGAAAAATTAGACATGATCATATTCTCCTTTTGCAGTCAAATCACTTCTAATGTTTATTATTCATGACAAAAACAAGACTGCCAAGTACGCACTTTGTTCGTACTTAGTACGAAAAATCGTACTAATCATAAAAATATATAATGACTGGGACTAACGTGCGCATGCAAATAACATGAGGTATGATGATAGTGGAGGTGATACGATGATTACGGATTTGAAGGAACCGAGGCTAAAAGGTGTACTTACCACCCTTCATATGATTGGCGGGAAATGGAAGCCGCTTATATTGTTTATTTTATTAATTGACGGGACCAAACGATTTGGTGAACTAAGACGGCTTATTCCTGAAGTCTCGCAAGGCACGCTTGCGAAGCAGCTTCGCGAGCTCGAAGAGGATGAGCTCATTACCCGTGTTATCTATCAAGAAGTGCCTCCGAGGGTGGAGTACAGCATTTCTGAACACGGAAGAACACTGACCTCGGTGCTTGACAGCATGTGCGGCTGGGGTAGGGAACATTTGGCTTATGTTAGTACGAAGGAAATGAAATAATCAATCCAGCTCCTTAAAAATAAACAGCAAAGAGACCGTCAAGCAGGCTTGACGGTCTCTTTACGTATTTCGGTTATTTCGTCAATTGCTCCATTTGACCAATAAGCTCTTCAAAGACGCTCATTGCTTGCTCAATTGGCTCAGGTGAAGACATATCCACGCCGGCTTTTTTCAAGATATTAATCGAGAAGTCTTTGCCGCCGCTTTTGAGGAAGCCAAGATAACGCTCAACCGCAGGCTCGCCTTCCTCCAATATTTGTTTGGAGAAGCTGGTTGCAGCTGAGAAGCCCGTTGCGTATTTGTACACATAGAAGCTGTTATAGAAATGGGGGATACGAGCCCATTCCATTTCAATGTCTTTATCTACGACCAAGCCTGAGCCGTAGTACTGAACGTTAAGATCATAATAGATTTTGCTAAGGTCTTGCGGCGTTAACGAATCGCCTTGCTCCGTGCGCTCATGGATGATTTTCTCGAACTCTGCAAACATCGTTTGACGGAATACGGTTGTGCGGAACTGATCCGCATAATAAGTGAGCAAATACATTTTTTCTTTTGGATCAGTTGATTTGTTAAGGAGATAATCCATCAACAAAGCTTCGTTTAATGTTGAAGCAACCTCAGCAAGGAAAATCGTATATTGTGCGTCGCGGTAGTTCTGATTTGTATCCGAATAATGGGAATGCAGAGCATGACCCATTTCGTGCGTCAATGTGAACATGCTGTTCAAGTTGTCATTATGATTGAGCAATACATACGGATGCGTGCCGAAAGCGCCCCAGCTATAAGCACCGCTGCGTTTGCCTTCATTCTCGTACACATCAATCCAGCCATTATCGAAGCCCTCTTGCAGCACCTTCAAATAATCTTCTCCCAGTGGCTTCAAGCTTTCTTTTACTGTTTTTTTGGCTTCCTCATACGTAATGTCCATTTTGAACTCGTCAACGAGCGGTGCGAACAAGTCGTACATATGCAGCTCATCCAAACCGAGCAGCTTTTTGCGAAGCTCCATATAACGATGCATCAACGGCAGATGCTTATGAATGGTGTTGATGAGGTTTGTATATACTTCCTGCGGAATGTTGTCACCATAAAGGGACATATCCAGCACGGAGTCATATTTGCGAGCTTTTGCATAAAAGCTGTTTTTTGTAACGTTAGCCGTCAATGTTGTAGCAAGTGTATTTTTTAACTTGCCGTATGTTTCGTACACTGCTTTAAATGCCTCGCGGCGTACGTCTTGGTTTTTGCTCTCAAGGAACTGTATGTAACTGCCGTGTGTCAGCTCAACCAATTCGCCTTTTTCGTTTTTCACTTTTGGGAATTTGAGGTCTGCATTGTTCAGCATGCTGAAGATTGTACCGGGAGCGGAGCTCATATTGCCTACTTGTGCAAGCAGCGCTTCCTCGTCTTTTGATAAAATATGAGCTTTCTGGCGACGCATTTCTTCGAGTGTATGGCGGAATTTGGCAACGGAATCGTTCGTTATCAATTGCTCCAGCTGCTCATCGGATAGACTGAGAACCTCAGGTGTGATGAATGATAATGCTTCGCCGGATTCCACACTTAGTTTTTTGGATTTCTCGGAAAGAGCCTGATAAGTAGGTTCTGCCGTATCCTCATGATGCTTCATATTTGCATATACATAAAGCCGTTCAACATGCAGTGACAATTCATCTTCAAGCTCGAAGCAAGCTTTAAGCTGCGCGACATCGGCTAATTTGCCTTGGTATTCGGATATTTTTTTGATTAATCCTTTTGCTTCTGCATATTCCTTGTCCCATGCCGCTTGGCTTGCAAAAATATCCTCTAGCTTCCAGCGRGTCTCAGGTGCCGATTCTGAACGTTTAGGTACGTGATTCATCGAATTCCTCCTTGGTATGGATAAGGTTGGTAAAGCATGCTCTGCATGTGCCGCGGTCTCATTTGTAGCGGTAGCACCTGGCACGAGGCTTAAAATAAGCAGCAGGGGAAGCCATTTCATCCAGTTATCACCTCAGGACACAGTTTGTTTCTACTATGTCCGTACGGGATAACGAATATTCAGCTGCCTGCCGGCTAAGCTGTACCCATTGTGAAAAAAGCATATACGATCAGAAAAAACGCAAATGCAATAAATCCAATGGATACAAGTGCAAGACCTCTGCGTATGCCAGGAGGCAAGGTATCTCGTTTCATGATAACGATGGCTCCTAGCGCGAAGGCTGCAATAATGAAAATAACTGAAGCGGTAGCATCCATTTGAAGGTAAGTCCTCCTGATTGTAAGCTGGCCTCAAAAGGCAGCATTCTAATTTTACCTATGCACAAATGCGTAACGATATGTTCGCCGCGCTGTGTGAAATATCCTGCTGATTGGTTAGAAATAGACTGCTTATACTTCCTTTAGCGCACTCATAATGGATGCTAGTTCATCTTCGCGTCCAACAAAGTCGGCTGCGCGAAACCGATTCTGTGCCCAGTGAAGCATCTCAGGGCGGCTAATAAAAGTATGTGTGTCCTCGCCCCATTGATCAGAAATTTCCCGAACAATAAGTGTTTTGCCTTGAACTTCAACCGTCAACATATTGTATTTGTCGGTCTTGTAAATTTCGTGTTTCTTAAACATGCGTAAATTCCACCCTTATAGTAGTTAATTATGGTATTCTTATCATCATAGCCATTATGGCGGCGGTAATCAATACGACGCTGCAAGAAGAAGCTATAGCTGTAACGAGAAAAGTTGAGATGAGACGAGCAGAGGAGAGTGCAAGAATGAGTAAACAGGGCTATGAGCAAATGGGAGTCGCTATGACTTGCAGAAGCTACGAAGAGTATTTAAGGATGTTTGATTTACAGCAGGAGGATCTTGCTAGAGGGGAAATTCTTGATGTTGCAGCCGGGGGTTCGTCATTTACTGCAGAAGTAAATGAGAGAGGTTTTTCAGCAACTGCTGTTGATCCGCGCTACGGGGCAGGAATTGAGCAATGGATCTCTGAGGCAGCTGAGGAAATCGAAACATCAACGGCGAAGATTGCAAAAATTCAGGAGCATTTTGACTGGAGCTATTACGGGTCGGTTGAGAATCATCGAGCTGGACGCGAAGCATCCATTGAACGATTTAAAGCCGATGTATTAAGAAACGAGAATAAACAAATCTATATAGATGGCAAGCTTCCAGAGCTGCCCTTCAAGGAGAATCGCTTTTCACTCATTTTGTGCAGCCATTTTATGTTTTTGTATGCGAATCAATTTGGTCATGAATTTCATTCGCAGGCTGTTCTGGAACTGATGCGTATTTGTAAGCCAGGCGGTCAAATTCGAATTTATCCGCTTATATCGCTTAACTGGGAACCTTATTCGGAACTAGATAACCTGATTGCGATGATAGCTGCTAACGGAGGGCGCACAGAGCTTGGAGAATCCAACCTTCCGTTTATCCCTGGATCTAGTCAATATTTGAAAATTTTACTTTAATTGCTTTTTTGAAATGGGATAGCTATAATAATTTTACTCGCACGTTCAAATAAAACGGCGGTCATATTTAGGAGGTTGTTCAATTGAAAGGAACAGTTAAATGGTTTAATGCAGAGAAAGGCTACGGCTTTATCCAAACAGAGGGCGGAGAAGACGTATTCGTGCATTTCTCAGCGATTCAAAGCGATGGCTTCAAATCTTTAGATGAAGGGCAAGCGGTTGAATTCGACATTACTGAAGGTAACCGCGGTGCTCAAGCGGCCAACGTCATTAAACTATAAGAAAATGTGCGAATGGAGAGGGCTCCCTGGAAGCGGGGAGCCCTTTTTTAATATGAACATATTACCATTATTAGTATTTTTAAATTTTATTGTCAGCCTTTTATAAATAATCAAAGCATTTTTTATATATTTTGAAGCTGGACTATTAAACCATCATTAGGATACGAATTTCTAAGCCATAATCAGATCAATAGATAACGTGAAATAACCGCCGTTTGCGCTTGCTTTCATTGACCAAGACCTATTTGCAATGATAAACTGTTGCTTGGAAACTTTGTCAGGGGAGCGAGCATAATGAAATTTAAATTGTTCAAAGACCGTAAAGGAAAGGCCGATCAGGCTAAAAATAACAAGTTCGTCAAGCTTGGACGTGAAATTTATGTACAAGCCCGCAGAGGCGGACCAAACCCAGATTCGAACTTTGGTTTGAAAACAGCGATTGCCAACGCAAGAGCGGAGCAAATGCCAAACGATAATATCGAGCGTGCGATCAAGAAAGCAGCTGGTGCAGGCGATGGCGTCGAGTACGATGATATTATGTATGAGGGTTATGGCCCAGGCGGCGTAGCTATTATGGTTAAATGCTTGACGGATAATCGGAATCGTACAGCAGCTGACGTTCGTTCTGCGTTTAATAAACGTGGCGGCAATATGGGTGAGAGCGGCTGTGTAGGTTATATGTTCGACCATAAAGGATTGCTTGTTGTCGATCGTGAAGCGCATGAGACAGATGAGGATACGATGATGATGGTTTYGCTTGAAGCCGGAGCTGAGGACGTTATTGTCAATGACGAAAGCTTTGAGATTTTGACACATCCGCATGAGTTCGAGCAGGTGAAAAATGCGCTTGAGAAGGAAGGCTACTCCTTCGTAAATGCTGGCGTGCGCTGGCTTCCGCAAACGATTGTTAAAGTCGATGGCGAAAATGCGGAGAAGCTGCTTAAGATGATGGATGCTTTTGAAGATAACGACGATGTGCAGGATGTATACTCCAATTTTGAAATTGTAGAATAGTATCTGCTTAAGCAATAAAAAAGGGCTGCTCCAAGCGTAGGTGATACGCCTTCTGGAGCAGCCTTTGTTTAACTATAAGAAATGATTTCATTTGTGACACGGAAGGCATATTGCTTGGTTGAACTAGAGCTGGTTATCGGTTCGTTCGACTGAAAAAGTATCTTGTAAGGAAGGCAGCCGCTGCAACCAGTGCTAAGGCAGCTCCCATACGGAAGAAGGTCTCGCGTCCGAAATGCTCATAAATATAACCGCCGAACATGCCGCTGATCACACCGGCAAGTCCAGTCCAGACAACGGCATAAACGGCTTGGCCGGATGCGCGGAACTCGTCAGGAATAAGGTGGGACAAATAACGCAGCGCAGTTGAAAAATAAATGCCGAACGAAACGCTGTGCATGGCTTGGGTAGCAATTACCCAGCGTGGATCTTGAATATCGCTAAGCAGCCATAGTCTGACAGCATACATGATGGATGCGATCATAAGCAGCGGCAGCTCCTTAAATTTATGGCCGTATTTGCCGAGTAGAAACAAGATCGGAATCTCGCTCATCGCGGACACGAGCCATGCAAGTCCAACCAAAGAATCGCTTGCTCCCATTTGGCGCATGGTGACGGCAAGAAATCCCTCGTACATACGGTGCGGGATCGAAATGGTCAAAATAATTAAAAAGAACAATAGGACATCACGCTGGCGAATAAGCTTAAAGAATCCAGAAAAATCGATTTTCCGAGCGCTTCCTTGATAGTCTCTAATTCTCGTCGTTAAGGCGAGGGTGATGGCTATGGTACAAAGTGCTAGCGGAAGCGTCCACTGTGAGCCAATTTCTTTTAGAATAAGTCCGAACGTATAAGCCGTTACTGCAAAGCCTAGCGAGCCGAATATTCGTATTAAAGCGTATGGCGTTCCGGTGTATTGACTTGATAATAACAGCAGACTGTCACTTAATGGATTAATAGGTGTCTGAAAAAAATAAAAGCCCATCATAACAAGGCAAACAAGAGCAAAGTTTTCAATAGGGAAAAGCAATGAAATCATGACAAGCTGTCCAAATAACAGGATCATAAGAAGTTTTTTTATCGTTCTGAATTTGTCGCTGGCTATCCCAAGAAGGATATTTGCAAAGATTGATATGAATGGTCCTGTTGAGTAAATAATTCCAATTTGCTGCTCAGAGAAACCTCTATCCAAAAAGTATAACGGGATAAAGGAAACAACCATCGCAGCGGTAGAATAAGAAGAGAAGCTGTAAATTCGTAGTGAAAGTGTTTCCTTGCGTGCAGTCGAAGAGCGCTCTGCTGGCGCAATCTCAGATGTGTCCATCTTTTAAAGCTCACTCCATCTCTTTACAAAAACAATATGGTTCTCAGTATAACATGGATTAGTTATCGAACCAATGAGATTTGAAGCTGGATTATTATGAGCTGAGATGATACATTTAGAGGCGGAGGTTTACAATGGGTGCTTATCGTTTTGACTGGAATGAACGGCTTCGGATCCGTATTCCCGTGCTGGAAATGGAATGGGAGCAGTATGCAGCAGCTGTGCAGCTTGCGATCGTAGAGCAGTGGGAACTCATTCGTGGGACGATCCCCGATCGCGTGAAAGARTTTGAAGCGTTCATCAATGAAAAGCAGGCAAAGCTGTTTGAAGAAGATAGCTTTGAGCAATCCTGTATACTAAACTATGAAATTGCCGATTATGCAAGTAGGATAAACGACCTTCATATTTGGTATCGCCTAGAGCAGCAATTAGAGCCGCGCTGGCATTCATGAACGATTTTGAGGAGAGGTGCATCATGAGATTGACGACTTTGACAGGCCATCGAGTGCCCCAGAGCCCACTAAAGCTCATGCATCGCGTATATAAATATGTACTTCCCGAAGTGGCGCGAGAGCTCGAGCAACATCGCGTATTTGCACTGCGAATACCAGATGCTGAGCTGCGAACACAAGCTCTTAGCAGTATGGATAGCAAGAAGTTTCATTGCCAAGGCGGCGGAGTTTATGCAGCGGCGAACTTAGAGCACAGACATGTGCTCATACCGTTAATTGTTGCGCTGCAGACCATTAGCGACTATTTGGATAATTTATGCGATCGCAGCACCTCTCTTGATCCGAATGATTTTCGATTATTGCATCAATCGATGCTCGATGCCGTCAATCCCGAAGCTCAGCTTCAGGATTATTATGCAT
>NZ_JBFTSN010000052.1:0-27786 GCF_056400045.1 Paenibacillus sp. 01L418 | reverse complement strand
AACCCATGTTGATGCCGTTACTTCCCATCGTCCTTCTTGCACACGAACTTTGATTTCTTCTAGCATTTCAGGATCATAGGTTTCAACAATATGATAGGCAGCTGCTTGTGAATGGGAAAAGCGAAAATCAGGATACTCCTGCAGCAGATCCAGCATTGTACGGAACGTATTAAGAGTCGCGGATACCGTCTCATCCCAGCCCCAAAGAAAGTTCATATCCAAGTGGGCATGAGCAGCACAAATCAAATGGTACGACTTCGCTGCTGCTGCCATTTCAGACAACCGCTGCTCTGCACTGCGAACCGTTTGCTCCCCGATGATGCCTTCTTGATCTAATGTATTCAGCAGATCGATAACAACGGGATCGATCAGATCATCATACTGACCTCCCATCACCTTTGAAACTCGATTAGCATATTCCAATTCCGCAACGATGCGTTTGCCCCATTGCCCTTCCGACACACGAGTTTTCAGCTTTACGAGATTTGCGTTCAGTTTCTCGACTTGTATGATGTCCACTCTCCTAAAACCCGCTTATAGTCTCATACATAAACCATCACTATGAATCATTAGATTCATAGTGTGGTTTCCAGCGTTTCTTTTGTTTCACCAATTCGATCTGCGATAAATTTCTCTAGCAGCTGTATGTTTGTCGTCCCTGTATTTCCACCATATTCGCTTACAGACATTGCGCCGCAAGCATTTCCATATATCAAACATTCCTCTGGATTTTTCCCTGCCAAATATCCATAAATATAACCGGCATTAAAAGAATCACCCGCTCCAGTCGTGTCGACGACTCGGACGGAGAAGCTCGAACGATAGGACTGCTGCCCGCCTACCGATGTCACCGCACCTTTCGAACCCAATTTGAGCACGATATGGCTGCTGTGTTTAGAAAGAACTTCAAGACTTTCCTCTACCGTTGTACAACCGGTATAGTGTATAGCTTCGGTTTCGTTCATGAAGAAAACGTCGATATGCTTCATTAGTTCAAAAATGCCAGGGTACCATTCCCCAGTGTCATCCCACCCCATATCAATAGAGGTCGTTACGTTTAGTGCTTTAAGCTTTTTTACCGTTTCCAAAAATTCAGCATGATTGCGGCTTCCCTTATAACAAGTCAAATGAACATGACGTCCTAATAAAACACTATTCATGTCAAGCTGCTGCAAGCTTAGCTCGGCGTTTGAACCAGCATACGTTATAAAAGAACGATCATTTTCCGGATTAATTGCAATGGATATTCCTGTATTGCTGCTGCTCTTTTTAATATATCTGGTATCGATTCCATACCGAGAAAATTGATCTTTTATAAGCTGACCAAATCCGTCCTCACCTAGAACTCCGTTAAAGGCAACCTTCAAACCTAGCTTGGCTGTTGCCAAACTAAACAAAGCTGCCCCTCCGCCGACGTGGATGGTCATATTTTGAACAAATACCTCTTGTCCGGGTGCTGGCAGCTCGTTGCAGCCCTCAACAACTAAATCAATATTCGCGTCTCCAATCACGATGACATCGTAATTTTTCAATGGTGCCTCATCTCCATCTATTTCCGATATGCACTGATGTGCTGTGCTCTCTAATCCTTATGAATCTCTTCTTATACAGCTTTCACGGACAACTAGTTTATGCTCCAAGATAATATCCTCGGTTGACGTTTCCTTATTCGTAATCTGTTTCAACAGCGCTGCCATCGTCACTTTGCCCATGTCTTGAATAGGCTGCTCCATTGAGGTTAACCTCGGACGGGCAAGCTCGGTCAGTTGACTTCCGTCAAAGCCCATAATGGAAATATCCTCTGGAACTCGAAGGTTATGATCCCAAATGCAGTTCATCGCTCCAACAGCCATATCATCACTTACGGCAAATACAGCCGTAGGCGTTTGTTTATTGCGAAGAATATCCTTCATTTGCTCGTATCCGCTTTTCACTTTATAATCACCGAACCGGATATTTTCATATATGATTTTAATGGAATGGTCTGACAATGCATTTCGATATCCGCTATACCGGTTTTGTCCCGATGTAATATCACGCATGTCGCCGCCGATAAACCCGATTTCCTCATGGCCAAGCTCAATCAAATATTTTGTCGCATCGTAAGCAGCTTTGTAGTCATCAATAATTACAGAAGCGAACTCCTGGTCCATCGGTTTAACACTAGAAAAAATAACGGGAATGTTCATCTTATGAATCAAAGCACGAATTTCCTCATTAATTTTCTCATGCATAATAATGATGCCTTCTACTCGCATTTCCTGAAACACATTGATATACTTTAATTCTTTATCTATATCCTCGATGATATTGCATACCAAAAGGTTATAATCATTAGTGCTAGCCGCCTCTTCGATGCTGCTTAAAATTGTCGAATAGAAGCTTGAGGTAAGATCTGGCACAATTACCCCAATGAGATTCGTTTTGTTGCGTACCAAGCTTCGGGCGATATGGCTCGGAGCGTATCCCAATTGATCGATGGCTTGATTCACCTTTTCCTTGAGATCGTCTTTCACATACCTCTCGCCATTTAGCACTCTGGACACAGTCGTAACCGAAACTCCTGCTACCCGGGCCACATCTTTGATTTTTGGTTGCACATTATTCACCCTTCGTGGAAGTATATTTCGTTCATATATTAGAATTATATAAGATATACTTCGACTTCGACAAACTTTCTCATCATTTATTCTTTAATATCATTCAGCCGCGAGACAATTCCTTATCAGCTTAGTTCAATTTCGCTATTTCTATCCGTGTATCGAACTCCCGTTTTCCTTCGAATAACGTAATGATTCTTGCTCCGCGCTCAAGCTCTCCGTATGTGTTGAAGCCCGTGGCACGTCCATAACACAATCGGATGCCATGAAGCTCTCCTACGTAATCATTATCATGATCATGTCCGGCAAAAGTCCCCATGACATCACCCTGCTCCAGCATTGCCGTGAATAAACCGCTGTTCAACTTCGGACAGCAGACCTCCTCGCCTTTATTGCCTATACTTTTGCCTTCCTGCCAGACTTGCTCATATTCCGGTATTGGAATATGGAAAAAAGCGAGTCCAGGCAATGCGCTGCCATTCTTCTGAGCAAGCTTTTTCGATTCGCTGCAGTACCAGTGAACCTGATCTGGATGTATCCATTCATATCCACCAACGGACTCAGGTGCTGAATCTCCGGAATCAAAAAAGTACAGAACAGCCGTATCTTCTTCACTCGCAGAACCCGCTACAGTAAGAGCATAATTCCCAACTCCATGGATGTCCTTAGGACCATCCTCAGATAAGTTATTACTATATTCCTTTAAAACTTCATTCAATCGCTGACGAGTAATACCTGTCTCTGAATCATGATTGCCATAAATGACAGCGAACGGAATGGCAGACTGGACAACATCCGCAATCGCACGGCGAAATGCTGCTTCTTGATCCTCTGTATCATAGCTGGATATGACATCGCCAGTAAGGACGATCAAATCGGGCTTCTGCGACGCAATCAGCTGCTGAATAACAGCTAACGTTTGAACATCCTTTTCAGGTTCAATTCCATTCTTGATATGCATATCGGTAAATTGAATGATCGTAAATGTCCCGTCTGATCGGAATCTTAACTTGTTGTGCTCCACCATAACTCCTCCTCGACCTAAGAGCTGATTAATCTTCAATAAATAATGGCTGAGAAAAAGCTGAATACCCGCCTTCCAAATAAACGGCTATACGGACGTATTTTTCGTCTCCTTTACACTCATATTCAGCTTGCTTGATTCGTCCTGTTGTTTCTTTAAGCACCTGTCCGTCTTTACCGAAAAACGTGACGTATTTGTACATTTTATCAAGCAAATCATTAGAGCGAAGATCAACAACAACCTTGTTGCCTTCTACACTGATCGCATCAAACCCATACCCCGTTGATACATAAAAGTTACCTTCTTTAATCGCATCAATGATAGCATCGTTCGTATTTGCCTTAGCTCTAACCACGTTCCAAGCGCGTTTTTCTTGTCCATATACGTGCGAGTCGTCATTTCCGAAGCCCCACACTTTACGACCCGCGGATAGAAGAGCATCCCACTTGTCAAACGCGATATCATACTCTGGATTGCCGTCCCCGTTATAGACTTCAACCCCAAGATAACGTTCCATCTTAAACATATCTTCTAGTTCCCAAAAATTCGAGAAATACCGATTCGGATGCACAAGCACTGCAAATCCATCGTTCGTCGTTGTTAGATCCACAAAGCGTTGATAGTTCTCAATCGTAAATGCATTGCTGTAGTTTTCCATAATCATTTGCGKCGGTTTCACGAGCAGCATATGTGTTTGCCGACTGCTTACTTCTATGGCTTCGAAAACATTCGGTATCTCTCTTTTGCCTTCGTGTTTCGTAATTTTATCGTGGTCAGAAATACCGAGAAAATCGTATCCACCGTACATTTTGTAAACCGTTTCGAGCGAAAACCAACCATCGCTGTTCGTCGTGTGATTATGAAAGCTTCCTTTAAACCAAGTCCCCAACTCTACGTATGGATTCACTATTTTCATTTTTCCCCCATCCTCTCCTAGGCTGATTTACTCTTTAATCGATCCGATCATAATACCCTTGGTAAAATAGCGCTGCACAAATGGATAGATAAGAATAATCGGCGTGACGACGATAATGATCGTTGCCATTTTAAGCGAGTTTCCTGTAACCTGCATTTTTTCGATCAAATCGTATCTAAGTCCGGCAGCCTGATTGAGCGTATCCCGCATCGCTTCCGCACTCATCAACATTTCTTGTAGAAGCGTGGACAGCGGGCGCAAAGACGATTTTCGAATATAAAATGCACCAGTGAACCAATCGTTCCAATGGCCAACGGCGTTAAACAAGCCAATAACCGCTATAACCGGCCGACTGAGCGGCATAATGACGCGCAAGAAAATCGAAAAGTCGTTATACCCATCAATTCGCGCCGATTCTTCCAAACTCGGATGGATTTGTTGAAAAAATGTTCGCATTATGATGATGTTCCATACGCTATATAAGCTTGGAATGACGTAAACCCAAATATTATTCGTCAAATGAATGGACTTAAGCAGCATGTAATAGGGAATGATTCCCCCTCCAAACAACATGGTGAAGAAAATGATCATCATAATGTATTTTCCGCCAGGCAATGTTTTGCTCTTTAATGCATAAGCTGCTGCTGCAGTCAGAAAAACACTTGAGATCGTTCCTACGACCGTTCGGAAGACTGAAATCCCAAAAGCAGTTGTAATATTGGACGTTTCAAACGCTTTTTGGAAGTTTTCCAAGGACCAAATCCTCGGCCAGAAGTAAATGCCGCCTCTTTCCGCGTCTTTACCGGGATTAAAAGCAAGTGCAAAAATATTAAAAAAAGGTAGAATGATCGATAAACACAGCGCGATTAGAAGCAAGTAGTTAATGACTCTGAAAATTCTTTCACCCGTGCTGAGCTTATAAAATTCGTTTCCCACTTTCTCCCTCCTCCGTTGAAGGAAAGGCGTTTTTACCCAGGTGCGGATAAAATCGCCTTGCCTCTTCCACTAATTTTCTGCTTCTAAATGTTGAACCTAGTCTCTAATCGTTCAGGTTTACGTCCGTTTTTGGATCGGCATCTTTTTCTGCGAGAAGCTTCAAATAATCGTCCAATCCTGCTGATTTCAATTGTTTCAAGTTGCTTTCCAACATTTTCTTAGCTTCATCAAGACTCTTGCCGTAATAAGCGCGGATCAAAGTTTCATTGTAAGCGTCCAAAGCCGCTTTAAGTTCTGAAGATCTATCAAATTCACCAAGGAACGCGGTAGGTACGTAGCTGTCAATGATCTTCGCATTTTTGTACTTTTCCTCAAAGTTCCAATATTCGATTAGTTTTAGAGCACCGTTATTGTCTTCTTTTTTCAATTTGTCGCCATATTGCATTTCCCCGAAATCAGCCAAGTTATCGGTGTCCGTGCCGCCTAGAATATCGCCCCATGAGTTGCCGACGCCTTGGAAGCCGAGCTTTTTCGCTTCGTTCGGATCTGTTGCTTTCAGATCCAACACTTCTTGTTTCACAAGTGGAAAACCGTCTGCGCCGAGCGTATAATCGCGGCCCTCCAAACCGTATTTCCAAATAAGTTTTCCTTCCTTACTAGCTAAGTAGTCCGCAAATTTAACAATCTCTTGCGGGTTTTTCGTTGTAGTTGGGATCGCCCAAGCGCTGTAGCCGGACTTAAAGCTAACTTGCATTTGGTAAGGCCCGTCTACGTTGTTAATTGGTCCAAGCGGTAGGTAATGCATATCTTGGTTGAACTCTTGATAGTTGTGGGCATCACCGATAATCGCCCATGAGCCATTCAAAGCGCCCTCTGTTGCGCGGCTTTCGTCTATCGTAAAGTACTCGGGATGAATAAGCTTTTCTTTAAGCAGCTTTTGGAAATACTCTACTTTCTTCATAGGATATTCGGTTTCTGCTTCATGAAGGATTTGACCGTCTTTCGATTTTTTGATTCGCTGGTCGTCTTCGCCCCACTGCAGATCCTTGAAAGCGGCTGAAACATCTTTACCTCCCCAAAATGATGGACCGATTGGAATCACTGGACTACCATTGTTGTCTTTGAAGTTACCGGTTTTAATTTTCTTAGCCAGCTCATACACTTCATCCGACGTCTTGATTGTGCGCGGGTCGATTCCTAGTGAGTCAGCAATATCTTTACGGATATAAGCGCCGCCTACGTATTTGTTAGATAGATAACCGCCTTGTCGATTGATATTCATATGAACGAAATAAGAAGAGCCGTTAAACTCAGGACGGAACATAACGCCGTATTTCGTATCAAGCGRCAAATAGTCATCTTGCAAATATTTGCTGTACACTTTCGTATCTTTCATAAGCGGAGTCAAATCAGTGAACATACCTTCGCGCGCCGCTTTCAAGACAACAGGCATTTCCGGTCTACCACTGTTATTGAGGTAGAAAGCAACGAAATCCGGCAAGTCGTTTGCAGCGATGCCTGCAATCAAGCCATCGATGGATTTTTCGGCTTTCATGATTTCAATTTCAAAGTCGATCCCCGTTTGCTCCTTTATTTTCGCTTTAATTTCCGGGTTCATATCTTCTGTGTAATCGTCGGTACCCATGAATACAAGACCTTTGATTTTACGATCAGCAATCCATGTAGCCGGTTTCCCTTCTGTTGTAGGTGAAACCTCATCTGTCCCGCCAGGAGCAGGTGTTTCATTATTGTTCTTGTTGCCATTCGAGCAGCCGGCGATCAGCATCGCTGTCACCAAAGGTATTGCGAAATACTTTGCCCATTTCTTACTCATGCGATTGTTCCCCTTTTCTAAAATGATTTTATGAAACACGCCAGAAGACGTCTCCCACCAAGTGGATGGTCATGCAAACCTTTTCGCATAGCAACTATGGTAACGTTATCAGAATTAAGCTACCATAAGGATGTTTCAGAAACCTTTCGGGAAACTCGGTTCGCGAATACAACCAAGATCAATCCAATTAATCCTTGCAGCATGCCCACGGCTGTCGCGTATCCGTACTGACCGCCTTGCAAGCCAACTCGGATAATGTAAGTGTCCAAAATATCAGAGAGCGGTGCATTACCCGGTGTTTTGAGCAAATAAATCTGGTCGAACCCGGCGGATAATATACTGCCCAGAGACAATATAAAGAGGATTACAATTGTCGGTGTGATGGACGGCAGCGTAATATTCCAAACCTCTCGGAATTTGCTTGCCCCATCAATTTTAGCCGCTTCGTACATTTCGGGATTAATTCCTGAGATCGCTGCGACATAGATGATCGAATCCCAACCAATAGACTTCCATACATGGCTTCCGAACATAATCTGGTAGAAGTAATCCGAATCCATCATAAAGAATGTACTTCCGTCGCCGCCCATATTCGTTATTACCTGATTCAACAAGCCAGTATCAGGAGCGAGTATACGTTGAACTAAGCCGATGACGACAACCCACGAGAGGAAATGCGGCAAATACAGCAAGCTCTGAGAAACATTTTTGAACCATTTTGAGCGAACTTCATTAAACATAAGTGCAAGAATAATCGGAAACGGCAAGTATAGAAACAATTTCATACAACTTATGATGAGTGTGTTTTTAATCAACTCTCCGCTTTGATAGGAATTAAAAAATTGCTTGAAATAATCCAAGCCAACCCATGGGCTTCCTAAGATGCCCTCATTGAACTTGTATTCCTTGAAGGCTAACAACAAGCCGGCCATCGGAATATAGTTGAAAATGATGAAGAAAACAACACATGGCAACAACATGAAATATAAATATTTGTGAGCCAACATTTTTCTCCATAAAACGATACCACTGTTTTTTCGCTTCATTGGTACGGTCATTTGCTTCATAAGTTGAAAGTCACCTTCTTTCTGATTACTGTCTGGAAGCGATACCATATAAAATTTCAATTACATAAATTTTAACCAATCACCCTCTTATCCGAGTAACAGTTTTTCATCCTAGACCGATTGTATTAACAAAAACTTGTTTCTTAAACCATTATTTGTTATCTATAGGTAAATATTTTGTTAAGATTCATTCACTCATTGGTATCAAGAGCTGCAACAAAATTCACCTTCTTCCATGTTGACTATGAGCGTCTTAATCTGAAACTGCTTTTTCTGGAAGCGATACCATGAAGATTAAAATAAAGTGCGCCTCTTAAAGTAAGCGCTTACCATGAACGGATTATACCAAACTTTTTTTCAATTGGCTACAGTTAATTTCATTCTTTTTTAAGTGCGATTAGATCCATGGGTGAACGTGTAGTAATGGCGTCAACTTTCATCCTCAGAAACCATTCCATTGCTGACCGAAAGTTCACAGTATAAACCCATACCTTCAAACCTAAAGCGTGCGCTCGAATTACGATTGGCGGAAGACAAGTAAAGCCATTCATATTGAGCCCTGCGTATCCAGCTTGCTTAGCTTCCCTGCATACGGCCTCCGCGAAGTCGCCATATCGCTCCATTTGTTCCAAAGTCAAATCGTCCGGCGTATTCAGCATGACTTGAATATCCGGGTATCTTACCGTAATGTTATCGGAACATCCTGTAATGAAAACCCGTTTTTGCGCTTTAAACTGGTGAATAAGCCCTACCGTCGGATCAATAGCTTCTACTGTTTTTATATCCAAATTCAATTTGATTCCTAGCGAAGCCGAAAGCTGAAGCACTTGTTCCAACGTCGCAATTTCATGATCTTTATAAATCGGATCGAGCAGCGGCCGTATATCCGGATTATTCAACTGTTCGAAGGTGTGTGAGTGAAGATAAGGTGAATCATCATGCAGAAGGATTGCAATACCATCTTGGGTTATGCGTACATCGACTTCTACGATATCTGCGCCGAATTTAATGCCTTCTTCAAATGATGCCATTGTGTTATCCGGATAAACACCACATCCCGTATGGGCTGCTACCATCGTGTTATGCATGCCATGCCTCCTCTTTCTAAAATTAAAATGATTCCGCTTTCAAATTAGGCGGAGACGCCTTCCGTTTCCAAGCTTAGTACCCCATCCATATGAGCTAACGCTGCGATAGATACCTCATAGTTTTTTATTTTCTTTAATTTCAACTGAATGCGAATCGTTAAATGCCGATCACTTAGCCGCTCCTCCTCTTCGTCGTTGTTTATCGTGAGCTTGCTGATTTGCAGTCCGCTTTGATTC
This sequence comes from Paenibacillus sp. 01L418, assembly GCF_056400045.1. NCBI lineage: Bacteria > Bacillati > Bacillota > Bacilli > Caryophanales > Paenibacillaceae > Paenibacillus > Paenibacillus sp. 01L418. Next base: position 18,084 of record NZ_JBFTSN010000052.1, on the reverse strand, counting down.
AAATGCATCAAAACAAGATTAAGACCAGCTGATGTTTTATCCATTTTTATTAACAACTCGCGTACTTTTTTCGTTCGGGAGAAAAGTTTCTCAACCTTGTTCAATAAAAACAAACTCACCACCACCAAGAAGGTCGCTATGACAGCGCCGTAGTAAAATCCTGCACCAGCAGAAAGTCCAATTGCTGCCGATACCCACAATGAGGCTGCCGTAGTCAATCCGGAAACACCAAACCCATTTCGCATAATGGTACCCGCACCGAGAAAACCGACGCCACTGATTACTTGCGCTGCCAACCGAGCTGGATCTAAACGAACATTCGGTTCTGCGGCGAAATCAGAAAATCCATACATGGATAACAGTACAATGACAGCCGAACCAAGACAAACCAAAATGTGCGTCCGGAAACCCGCGGAATGTCCGCCAAGCTCACGTTCTAGACCAATCAAACCGCCAAGTACTAAAGCCAATAATAGTCTTAGCGTCATCTCAAATAAACTAATTTGCCATACAGTCGGATCATATTGGAGATCCATCGTGTTCCACTTCACCTCCTATGCGCTGGTATCGATATTAGTTTTGAATAACCACTCATCATCGGGTAGCTGGATAAATGGTATTATTTACACTACAAGATTTCCATCTTTTTCTCAACTGATTTTTCTCAAGCTTACCGAGGCGTTTAATAAGAACCCTAGAATAATTTGTCTGTTAGCAAATGTAACACCACCTATCAAATTAGACCAGTCTTCTATTTCAACTGATGATTTCCTAGCGAGCGATATAAAAAAAGAATGGATTTTGGCAGTTTCCTGTCCATCCACTCTTTTATTGTTCGTATGCTATACCTGCAGAGTAGCAATAATTGGATAATGATCTGATGGGTATTTGCCATCGTACTTGCCCTTGTCGACATTCGCTGACACGATCCGAATATTCGGCGTAACGAATATATAATCGATCGGCTCACCTTCTTCGCCGCCCTCAAAACCATGATAAGTGCAGCCGGGATGTACATCAGGATTGGTGTATGTATGACGCAGCCCTGCTTGGATCAGAGTTTGAATCGTTTTGGTTTCCGGTTCACAATTGAAATCACCTGTTAGAATCGCCGATGCTCCACTGGTAATATTCATCTTATCCAAGATGAGCATAGCTCCATTTATTCTTGCTTCCTCACTTATGTGATCCAGATGTGTATTCAGAATCAGATATTCCTGCCCGTCGATTTGCCCCAGCCTCACCCAAGTGCAAATGCGTGGACAAGCGGTGTTCCAGCTTTGAAAGCCAAGCTGCTCCGGCCGTTCAGACAATCCGAATGTGCCGCTTTCGACTGGCTTCAGCCTATCTTTCTGGAAGAAAATCGCGCAAAACTCCCCCTCTTCGCCGCCGAGTCTGCCCTCCCCGATCCATTCATATTCGGGAAGCAGCGCATTCAAGCTCTCCAGCATGGGCAAGCTTCCTTCTTGCGTGCATACAACGGCAGCTCCAGACGCTTTAATCGCTTCTGCAGCCGCTTCGACACGGTTAGGCCAAGCATTTTCCCCATCCTCCGCAACATGGATACGAAGATTAAATGACATAATTAATAATTCCATAATGATCCCTCCTAACATGAATGTAAGATAAGCATATGGCGAGTTGACGGGATAATCAACCCATAGACAATGTAGCATCATGTCCATAATAAACTCATGTCCCAAAAGCAATGCGCAATTAAGCTTTCATGACGCCGCTTTACAGGTTTATTTTTTTACTAATATAGAGCCACTTTTTATAGTCTTCCTTTATTTGTTCTTGTGATTTCCCAAGTATACTGCTTCTATTGTAGGGTCTATTTAATTCTAATATTTTTAATGCGTCATTCAATGAATAGTCATTACTATAAAGTGGATCACTTATAATGGGATAAATTTTTGAGAGTAATTCGTCAGCATATTGCCTTAATATTTCCGCTGCTGAACCATACCTATTTTCTTGAATGCCTGATTCCATCATTAAATGCCATAGCTGTTCAAAGTCGCATTCAGGCAATCTAACAAACCCCGTCTCATTTCCCCAACCGAAATCATATAGATCTCGTTGAACCCATAAAGAATTATCCTTTGGACAAATATAGAAGCCGTTTTCAGCACTCCTTTTTAATCCAAACTCTTTAGGTGTTGATTTATCGAATCTAAAACTCATCAAAAAATATTGCTGTAGAGGGTCTGCTTTCACTATGTTTTTCCTCCGTTTAACAGCATTTTTTTAAACAAATCGTGCTTTCTTTCAGCTTAATCTTATTCTCAATCCAATTAATAATATATTGCTATTAAAGGACTAGGAATGCAAGATAGCTATTGAAATAAATATGCTGGCGACCTTTTTTGGCTGAACATAAACTGGAATGGCTCTGCTTAGAATAACTCCTTAAATAACAGAATTGACAAAAAGCTTCTTCCAGAATAGAATAAACACATAGTTCATGTTAAGTAATCTAACATGAACTTCTCTTGTATAAGCTCATAAATTGGTGTGAGCGTCTCGACCAGGCAACCGTAAATTGCCCCAGGCTACAAGAGGCCGTTAGTGAAGATACTCTAATTTTTTCATTTCAGAAAAATTAGATCTATTTCACTACGCGCCTCTTAAGCCTGGGGTTTTATTGCGTTCAGCCTAATCATTCATTCTAAAGGAGCGATTGTGTATGAATAAGCCAAACTCGCATGTTGAATCCGCATTGCAATACCCTCGTGATTGTACATTTACACTAAATGATTGGAATGTTCTTTCTCAGTTCTGGTATCCTGTGGCCATTGCTGAAGAAGTAACAAATAAACCAGTTGCTGTGAAGCTGCTTGATGTAAAGCTCGTTTGTTACCGCAGCAGCTACGGCAAAGTCGTGATTGCTCGTGATCTCTGCTTTCACCGTGGAGCACCTCTGAGCAAGGGTTGGATTGAAAACGATGAAATCGTATGTCCTTACCATGGGTTTCGATATAACTGCGATGGGGTATGCACTGCCGTTCCAGCCCATTCTGACTCCAAAATATCGCCCAAACTAAAATTAATCATGTATCCGGTTATTGAAAGGTATGGGCTGATCTGGACATCTTTAGCCGCTGTAGACGAACAAATTCCGCCGTTCTCTGGGTGGGACGATCCGGATTTTATTAATATATTACCTCCTAGCTTTGATATTGCTGGTTCGGCAGGACGCCAAATGGAAGGTTTTTTAGATGTTTCTCATTTTGCATACGTGCATACGGAGACGTTCGGAGACCGCAATAACACAGAAGTTCCACAATACAAAGTAACGCGCGACGGGAATCAGCTTCAGGCGGACTATTGGAGCACCGTCAGCAATTACGGTAAAGGCCAGGAAAATCCCGCTCCTGAAGGATTCATGTGGCTTCGCGCGTTTCGTGTATTTGCACCTTTCGCGGCCTCACTAACTGTACATTTCCCAAATGACGGAAAGCTCATGATTTTGAACTGCGCATCTCCAGTCTCAGCACGTTACACTCGTTTATTTTGTCCAATCTCACGGAATTTTGATAAAGAGCTTCCGATTGAAGATACGATTAAATTTAATTTGCAAGTTTTTCAGGAAGATCGAGAAATGGTTGAATCCCAAACACCAGAAGATTTACCCCTCGATTTGATGGCCGAAGCCCATATTCCAGCTGATCGTACTTCAATTGCCTATAGGCAGTTGCTTACACAGCTTGGCCTTGGAAGAACCTACACATCTTAAGATTTAAGATTATAGCTGATTTCTAAATAAATCCTTGAAAAGAAAATTCACCAAGTTACCAACAAAGGCTGCCGATAAGCTCGGCAGCCTTTTGTAGTTACTCTGTAGTTTAACTATATTTTCCATACCTACAGTTAATCAACGGTTAATAATTGCTCTATAAAACCGCCAATTTCCAGCTTCCTGTCCACAAAATGAATTTCCAAAATCCAATCGCGAGGATTACCATTCGAATCCGGATCTCTCATTGGAATATGATTATCAGGATGAATATAGTTTTCAACGGATTCTCCCTGTATTACTTCATGAGGGAATTCACCAATAAGGTGACCCGCATGCGGACCTCCAAACTCCCATCCGTATTTTAAAGCTAAATGACTCACATAGGTATAAAGTTCACTACCTGTAATCGCAGATTGAGACTGAAAATAGGCCTTCCCTTCATCCCAGGCCTCCACAATATCATTTTTCAGTTTTATTTTTGCTGGATCATCTCCTAGGACGAAGGTTCTTCCGAAATCAGCTTCCCAATCTTCAAAAATTGGACCGAAATCCAGAAATATAATATCATCTTTGGAAACAATCAGATCAGGCGGGTTTTCTCTATATGGGAACAACGTGTTTTTTCCAGCTCGCACGATTCGTTTATGCCAGTATTTCTTAATACCAAACATCTCGAATGCCAATTGATAGATTTCACGATTTATTTGCTTTTCAGTCACATCAGGACGAATAATTCCTTGATCTTCGATCGCCTTGAATAGTTGTTCCGCCTTGCTTTCAGCCTCTCGTAGCGAGGCATGCCGTTTACTAATAGATAGATCCATTTCCCATTCTCCTCTCAATTCTATGAATCTTCTGAAGAAAGAGTACTTACCATATCTTCTCAAAATAATTCTAACGTTTTATTACATCAATTCCAAATGAAATGAGAATCAATCATTCAAATCGTAAACCTATTAAAAAATAGTCGGTACCATTCCCCCATCCATACGGATTGGAGAGCCTTTAAATGCGGATGCATAAGGACTGCATAAAAATGCAGCTAGTCTACCTATTTCAATAGGCTTGATAAATCGTTGTATTTCAGATTGAGGCAGGTTTGTAGTCATAAAATTTTTCTCTTTTTCTGAAAAAGTCATATCTTCATTTGAGTATATGCCCTCAATGATTTGATGCACATTTTCAGAGAGTGTTGGTCCTGGCAGGATCGTATTCACTGTAACTTCTGTTCCAACTGTTAATTTGGATAAGCTTTTGGACAATGATAATAGCATTGATTTTGTCATACAATACTGAGGCATTTGTCCTGAAGGCATAATTGCTTCTTCACTCGCAATAAAGATAATGCGGCCATAATCATTTTTCAGCATTTTAGGTAAATAAAATTTAGATAATCCATTTGCCGCAAGTACGTTCGTACGGAAGTATTTTTCCCAAATCTCATCGTCAACGTCTTCATATTTCATCATTTCATAGATGCCCATACTATTTACTAATATATCAATATTGGGGTATTTTTCGAATAAAGCTTCTCTTTGCGCAATATCCACAATATCGGCTGTAGCATTTTGAGGTGAGGTAGCCGGGAAATCTGATTTGATTTCATTTACAGTTCGTTCCACCTCTTCGTAATTTCGACCATTAATGAGTACATGGACACCTTCTTTAGCAAGTTCAATAGCAATTGCTTTACCTATACCCTTCGTTGATCCCGTAACTAAAGCTGTTTTATTTTTTAATCCCATATCCATATTAAATTTCTCCCTTTTCATTTACTTATTCATTCACGACAAGCTGATTAACAGTCATGATTAAAACAGTCTTGTAATGAGGATAGTGATAATATTACCTTGTCTGAATGGGATAGTAACTAGCATCTCGCGCCAATGTACTCGTTTAACACGCCAAATAAAAAAACGCAATAAATACTAGCTCTCTATTTATTTAAATGGTTGGGAATTTTATATAATCGGCAATCCTAGCCGTCATTCTGCTAACGGGTTTGTACCTAAATGTTCCGTACGCCAATTTGTAGGAGTCTCACCTTCCCAAAGTCGGAAGGCACGGTAGAATGAATTTTGGTCTTCATATCCAATCAAAAAAGCGACTTCCTTAATATCAAGCGAGGGATTTGCCAAGTACTCTAGTGCCTGCTCATGTCTAGCTTTTGTTAAAACATGCTTGAAACTCGTATTTTCGTCGGTAAGCCGTCGCTGCAAGGTACGATCGCTCATACCAAGTTCCTTCGCGACAACCTGAATATCGGGGCGCCCACCTGTAAGGCTGCGTTTTAGAATCCATTTGACCATTTCAGTTATAGAGCGGCTGCTTTGCTGTTCATTGAGCGATCGGTCTAAAACAGGAGTCAGAATCTCCAGCAACTCTTCGTTGTACGTGACAAAAGGACGATCCAGATCGCTTCGATGCAGCGTCAAACGGTTATATTTTGCATCCATTCGGATTGGGCAGCCAAAATAAGCTTCAAGAGCTTGTACATCGCCCATTGATTGTGAAAATTCGACTACCCGCGCTGTCAGCTGTTGACCTGTTCCCCGGCGCCCTAGCTCCAGCAGAAATGCCAAAGTGATGCCCACCAGAAGCGGCGGACCTGATTGCTCCGTATGCAGCCATTCCAGTTCGATTGTACAATGCTCTCCTTCCTCAGTAATACGCAGGCTTTCGGGTGGGCACATTTGTTTGTACCGAGCCATTCGGTTTAAAGCGTCACGATAGTCACGAGCGTAGTAAGTAGCTAAGACGGTCGGTGGATATTGCGCTGTTTCATAGATGGTCGCAAGCTTGATAATTCCTTTTGCAGTGTCGCCAATGAGATCGGAATAAGCCTGCCAGATCGCAAAATAATGAGCGGTGGTAACTACTGATTCAGTAATAATGGTGAGCGGCAATCGTGCTTTACGAGCTACGTCATGAGGGGCAATTCCTAATTGACGTAATCCTATCCAAAATCCTGGCGGTATTTTAATACGATCAGCGTTATGAGACTTCAACCTTAAGGACCTCCTCTATCTATTTTTATATATTCATTAATATTGGTTGTGATTTGATGCCTGCCTTTTGCCAAATACAGCGAATCTTAAGTACTCATAAGAATAGTCTTAAGTTCGGTATGGTGTCAAAATTAACGTAACAAGCTGCACTAAACTGCCCATTAGTTTAACAAGGAAACAGCCATACTAACCAGCAGCCATCAACAATGAGGTGGTTGATCAATTTATCTTAAACAGAGACATTTCTATAATTATGAATCGCTTATTTTTTCTATTTTCAATCCAACAAACAAGCAATGTTAACTTAATTTAACATAATCGAACGAGGACAATTTTATAAACCATTCTCTTCTTTCAAATTGATATGATTTCCACAATGCTTTTCAGAATTCGCATAATGAAACGTTAACTGTGAGATTATAAGTTCATAGACAAGGGCTTTCACAACATGCAATTAATTTCCGCTTAGATGAAACATTAATTTCTAATATTTTTCAAGGTGAAAGCCCAAACAGGATTGGTGGTACACTCCATTTTTAAACGTATGATTAAACCCAATCCATTTTTTATTTATTTCTCAAATCCTCTTTGGATTTATTGATTGTTCTGATAATGACCTCTGGAATAAGCAGCAGCAACCCAAGGGTGATATAGATTCCTATGGTATAGCTATCAGCGTAACCGTAACCAAACACCTGTTCAAAAAGAAAAGTGACAAGATGAATCAACATATTCGTAAAACAAAACGCGTAGCTTCGGATCATCCAGTTCCGATGCCGGATCATTTGCTTCTTTCTAATTTGTACGAGCGCTGTAATCGTAATAATCGGCCATATTATATTTAGCATGTTGAACCCCATACTGCTGGTTTTCCCCCCGGTGGAGTAAGGTGCCAAATATCCTGAAGTCAGCACCACAATAAGAACAGACACGATATATACGTAGCCGTTTATGCGATGGAGCTTACGGCTTTTCTCGAAAATAAAGCTAGAAAAGTTGAGCAGCCCCGACGCCATAGCTAAACAGGCAAATGCAACATGAACATGCATCACATTTAACCAGACTGGAAGATTAAGCGTTCGCCTAAGCCCGATTTTTTGGCTAAGAAAGCCCTCTGCACCGGGATCGATCATATAATTTTTCGCCAAAGCGTAAAGAATAAATAGAATGCTAACACAGGATAATATGCCAAATAATAATTTTCGTTTCGTTTCGTTTCTTGTTCCAATACTACTCCCTCCGCGGCTCATATCGTTTGTACCTCTACATCATTCCGGAAAAGGAAATTCGATTGCCAGTTAATTTGGATGCCGGTAAAATTCCTGCTTTAGCCGTTCCAGTCAGGCTGTCTCCTTTGGCGGACACCTCGAATTTTAGATTTAAGCGCATAGGTTTTGTTATTCGCAGCGACCAGTTAAGCTTATTATTCTCAAGCATAGGGTTCATCATTTCTACCGTTTCGTCCCCTTGAGTTGCCATGCCTTGAATTAAACCCCCTCTAGTCGTTATCGAGAGCTTGACCTGCATTTTCCCGACTGGCGTAGCGATTGTCGTATCCCAATCCCCTTCGAAGATAGATGACTGTATCATGTGATTGTCAAAAACTTCATTCTTCATCTCAACTGTGTCTGCTGCTACGTTCGGCTCCTCACTTTCCATTGTTTTATGGCTGCCAGGCGTCCTCCCTGTTTCTCTCCAAACTGTCCCTCTTCGTTCGTATTCGAATAATTGTTCTACCGCATGCGCGATACGCGGTCCAAGCTCACGTTCCACCAAGTAAAGAGCTACATCAATACCGGAGGTTACGCCGCCGCCGGTAACCAAGTTGCCATCATCCACGACGCGTGCTGGGACGGGAACAGCTCCAGTTGCTCCAAGTAAATCCATACCGAGATGGTTCGTTACGGCTGGTCTGCCTTCCAGCAATCCTCCCATCGCAAGTATCAGCGAACCTCCGCATACCGTTGCGACTACGATGTCCTTTTGCATGAGAGCCTGTTCCATCAAACCTGTTAATGCCGTGTTCTTAGCACGGCTTAGAATAACCGGAATCGAGTCGGGGCCATCTCCTTCTACCTCACCGGATGCTCCTGGAACGAGAATGATCCCCTGCGTTGCCGTGTTTAGACTGCCGCTTGCTTCAATTTTCAACCCATTGATACCGCTAGTCACGAACCTCGGCCCTTCGGCAGTGACAAATTCTACGTGTAATGCCTTGTCTGCAAGCATCGCGGCAGCACAAAAAACCTCGTAAGGTGCTATGGCATCCAGAAGGTCGAAGCCTTCAAAAAGCACAATTTGAACATTTAACATAAATACTTCCTCCTCATCTCAATAAAAATCGTTCGTAATAAAATCATAACAGCACAATATCTCAATCATGGTTGTGAAATAATCACAAAACTATAAATGAACCATCACAAAACATTGGAATTCGATTGTTTCGGTAAAAAAAATGATAAACTGGTTTGGAAGGTGGGATATTTATGAGCTTATTTAATACGATACTCGTTGTAGACGATGACCCAAGTATCGTTGAACTATTGAGTGACTTTTTGGAAAATGATCATTTTCAAGTGGTAACTGCTAACGACACCACTGAAGCATGGACATTGTTCCAACAAAACACGGTACATTGCATCGTTCTTGACATCATGATGCCCGGGCAAGACGGATTCGAGTTATGCCGTCGTATTCGGAAGGAGAGCAAAGTTCCAATCCTTTTCTTAAGTGCCCGCAGCGATGATGTGGACAAGATTCGAGGTCTGACACTCGGCGGCGATGACTATATCGTCAAAAGCGCTTCCCCAGGAGAGATTGTTGCTAGGGTAAAAGCTGTATTGCGGCGTTCCGTTTCCCCGCAGCATTTGGATGAAAAAATTTTGGATTATGGTCGCATCAAGATAAATTTGTCCTCAAGAGAAGTATTAGTGGAAGGGCAAAACGTAGTGCTCACACCTAAGGAATATGAGCTGCTGCGATTGTTTATGGAACATCCCAGGCATGTTTTTTCCTTTGAACAATTACTTGAAAAGTTTTGGGAAGGGGTAGGCGACAAGCATACGATTCGGGTTCATCTAAGCCGGCTTCGTGACAAAATTGAACCCGATTCAAACCATCCACGGTACCTCATCAATGTATGGGGAATTGGGTATCGCTTCGAGGGAGGATAAAATGAGGTCCATTCGCATTCGCACGTTTACTTTACTTTGTTTCTTCCTTCTCCTTTCACTGCCGTGGATCTTTTATATTACCGCCCATTTCTTGGAAACAAATACGCTCAGCTTGGACAGAAGCGATTCACAAAACGAGACTCTACAAAAACATTTAGCCGAAATGACYCTCCTGATTGAATCGAACACAGACAAATGGACGGAACCCAATTGGCAAAAAGAGTTGCAAACCCAATTACGGAAAGCGAATATGAATGCGGTTATAGTATCATCGTCAGATCAGGAAATTTTCCGGTCCAACATGAACTCCCACAGCGCTTTTTCGACAACCACCGAGCGGTTTACTCTCTTAGAGGACGGTCATTTACTTGGAAAGTTCGTCCTTTATGTGCCGAAGACAAATACAGTACAATTCATTTCAATGATTGTCGGATTGTTTTTGGCATTCTTTATTATTGGTATCGAAATGCGAAGGTTCATACTAAAGCCACTAGAGAGGATGAGTCTTGCAGTGAGACAAATTGATGCAGGAGATTGGGGTGTGCGATTACCCATATCCCGAATCACTGAAATCGCCGAAGTAAGTGATGGTTTTGAAGTAATGGTGAATGGCCTTCAAACATCTAATCAGAAGCAAGTAAGGCTCGAGGAAGAACGTCGATTTGTGATTGCAGCCGTCGCACATGATTTACGAACACCGTTGTTTGCATTAAGAGGCTATTTGGACGGTCTGGAACAAGGAATTGCTCATTCACCTGAGAAAACGGCAAAATATTTGGCTGTTTGCAAGGAAAAATCAACTCAGTTGGATCGGCTGGTTGAGGATCTATTCACATTTACAAAGATGGAGTATTTGGAGGAAAAACTAAGCAACAACACTTTTGATCTCACGACAGTCATTCGGAAGTCGATTGATAGTCTAAATCCTCTAGCTCAGCAAAAACACATCTCAATATCCAGTCATTTAACAGACGATTGCATCATTAGCGGCGACATGCATTTATTGGAACGCGCCATAAATAATCTTTTGGATAATGCCGTTAGGCACACCCCTCCCGGAGGAAAAATTGTAGTCCAATGTGATCATGATGGCAGAAACATGAAATTTACAATCCAGGATACAGGCTCTGGTTTCTCTTTGGAAGAGCTGCAGCGAGTGTTTGAACCATTATATCGTGGTGAAATATCTAGGAATCGGTTAACCGGAGGCAGCGGGTTAGGATTGACGATTGCACAAAAGATTATTAGGCGTCACGGAGGCGAGCTTGCTGCAGAAAACCATTCGGAAGGTGGAGCCCTGCTGACTGGCTGGGTACCTGTGAACGGTTCGGAGTAAAATAATAACGAGTATGGAGTTAAGGAAATAAGTCAGTACCCTGAGACTTACTTTACGTGGAAGTTTCAGATTGTCCTAAACTCACAAAAAAGCGTCTCCTATGATAAAGGGAAGGCTCTGTACGAAGCTCCGTATTCCAAACAAAGAAGACACCATCTCCACATGGTTTGTGAAGTTAGTGTCTTCTTCTAATAGGAGTGGCCTATCAAATGGGGCGTAATATAGCCGTTACAACTTTTTGAACAGCATCGATATAACTATTACGCTAGTCCCGCCTCCAGCTCTTGCAACCGCTCGTCGTATTGACCGAGCAGCTTATGCAGCTTGCTGTTGCTTGCAGCAAGTCCGCCTTTCCGGTTGCGAAGCAGCCACAGTCGATCAAATTCCTTGATAATAACAAGGAGTTCTGCCTTCTGCTTCTTGATCCACGATTTCTCTGAATCGATGTCAGGCAGATCAATTTGGAAGATTAACCGGTGCAGAGCGGAACCTTGCTCGATGAGACGAATCGCATTTGCCAGTTCAGCAACGACCGTATCCGCATCCTCGATTTCAAGCTGTACCCCGTCAAGCTCCAGTTTTCGCTGCTCAATCCATTTCAGCATTTCGTCATATTGGTAATCCAGCTCAAACGGTGTTCCGCTGCCAAGCCCAAACGGCTCATCCAGATTAATATTGACATAATCGGATATAAAATGTGGCAAAAGATCGCTGAACATTGTTTCAATTAGTTTGATTGCCCTCTCGTCCGTTGGATTCAAAGTCATCGGAGGCAATTTGATAGACACCGGCGTTTGTTGTCCACCGAGGTGTTCAGCCAGTTCGGTAAACTCAGCTTTGGCCAGCCATGGTCCCATATGTCCTAGACAATTCTTTTCCCGCTGATTATTAGTATTTTCTGGAATGATTTTCATTTCATTAGATGATTAGGCAGAAAATCTATATTTCAGCCAACTTGCTGCCATTACAAATCAAACTTCTATACATTCAGCTCATGTGGCACACCACAAAAGTGCTGCCTCCGAAACTTACGGTAGATCAGCCCAAAACCTTAACGTAATCATACTCATCGCCATTTCTCCCTTGAAATAAAGTCCTCCCTTATCATATCGCCTTAGAAAAATTATCTCTATCCATTTTCCGTCAATTTCATAGCACTTTCTCGACTCTTGTGGCTTATCAGAAAAGTATCCTAAGTGATAATTGCTGCGTTTACTGCTAATAAAACATGATGAGTCAAGTTTGAAATATCTTTAATCAAAAAAACCACATGGAGTTGTTGCCCTCCATGTGGTCAATCATGTTATAATCTTTCTCTTTAACTATATTCCTATATGCATCTGTAGATAGGGAATAAATAGTTTTACTGCGCCTCTAGGCTCGAATACTCACGTGAGATTCCGTGGCCTATACTCTAATAAAACGAAGACCCAGCATAAGGTGGCTGGGTCTTATTTATAAATTTCTCTCTTTTATATCGTTTACTATCACTAACGCTTCGCGTAAATTTTCCACGATCCCATCGTCATTATATTTCTCCACTAATTCTGCTACAAATAACATATCATTCGAAGCCCCGTAATCATTTACCGTGTGTGCTAACGCCTCATATACCACAGGTTCTAGGGCGTGGCTATCGAAGCGGGTTATATACGTTCCGTCATTCGAAATAATTCGCTCTAGGCGCTCGCTTGCCTCTTCAAGTGATAAAGTCGGTGCGGGCTTGCTTGAGAATGCATCGGGCATATAGGTTTTAAAGGCGATTCCGCCAATAATGAACACGATTAGAGTAATAGCGATTATATCACGTTTTAAGTCCGTAATCATGGAAACCTACCTCCTACAAGTCTGTAACGCTTACGCACCTTACTTACATATATTGCAGGAATTCCGACTTTTCGTGTAATATTCAAGGCTTTATTTTCCTCTTTTTGTTGTCTGTGCAATCGTTGATCTTTATATTCTTAAACTACTTAAATTGCTTACCTGTAAATTTAAATCCATTACTTCCTGCCTTATTTTTTCAAGTTTATTGTACTTCTCTTCGAATTTTGGATCAGTGATTTCTAAGGAAAATGCATCCTTTTCTGCTTGCTTTAATTCCTTGTCTTTCTGCTCAATCGCTTTCAATAAAAAATCCATATTTAGTTTGGTCACGTTTCATTTCTCCTTTAAACGTAGAATCAACTTCAATCCCGTTAGTTCAAAAACTCTATTAAGACCAAATTAGAAGACATACCCAAAATAGCCCCCCAAAAAGTAATGATGTAATAATAGTTAATTGAGTACTATTTTCTTTATTAATAAGAGCACGGAATGTACTTAAGAAAAACAACATAAATAAAAAAGCCAATATAGCAAATAAAAAAGCCATTAGTTTTTCCCCCTATCCTTGAAACTAGTAAAAAGTTATCCGTTTGACATAAACTCTCGATTGTTACCAAATACGGATTCACCATTCAATAATCGTATATAAAAGCACTTTCAAAATAATAATACCACATATTGGAATCTACTAGACTAATTATACCATTCTAATTATGCATGACTGTCTATTAGCTTAATAAAATGAGCAGGCCACCGCAGCGCCTGCTCATCAATGTTTTATTCAAGTTTTGCTACAAATTCTCGCACGTCCTTCGGAGACTTTAAAATGATTATTTTCTTTTCATTCGATAACCTTCGCAGTTTTTCTGTTATCTTCGGCTTCTGTTTGTCTGGGTATTCCCAGACCCATTTCAAAAATTCCAAACTAACCCTTTCTTCGCAACCTTCTGCCATATCCATTCTCTTCTTGTTGCGGTACTGAAACCTTCTCTTCAACACGCGAACAATGCAGATCCATCTTGATAGATCAACAAATATGATTGTATCAGCCGCTTGTAACCTAATATCTAAAGTGCCTCCATAATTACCATCAATAATCCAACTATCATGACTTATGAGCTCCTCTTGAACAACTTTTTGCTCGTTTTTAGGCGTGCTAATCCAACCCGGCTTCCAAAAAATTGAATCCAAATGATGAACTTTAATCGATAATATTCTGCCCAGCTTGCTAGCCAAAGTTGATTTGCCTGAACCTCCAGAACCAATAAGTACAATTTTTTTCATATTGACCCCCATCAATGATCCTTATAAACTGATTATTCCTTAAAAGATAGTTTTAGTCATCACGCTAACCTGGCTTTTTTCTATTATAATGTAGCTTTGTGTTGACAAATCCCATTCATTCTCAAAAAAAACCATCCCGAAGGATGGTCCATACTTTTGATGAGCACTATAAGGTTTGGATTAGAGTGGAGAGTCCTATCCTAAACCTTTCGCTTTTTAATATAACATACATTTGTATCTCTCTATTTCATTCTATCGTCGTTGCTAACATAAAAGCCACCGAGATTGTTTTATTATTTATAATAAGGTTTAGCGATAAGCGATTGCTCCCGCTCCATTCTCCAATCACGGTCTCCATATACGGCTCCACTAGTAAGGAGTCCTATTATGAAGTCCCATGTGGTTCTGCGTCGAACATACAGGAAGCGCCGATAAAGGTATGGTGCAGCGCATTGTCAAGGGCTTCGACTTTAATACCGAGTGGCGAGAGAATTCGAAAAAGGCCTTCTCCGAACAAATCCATGCTTTTGGCTATTTGGCCTCCAATCATGAGACGGTCAGCCTTAAAATCTATTAGAAAAGGCAGTAGAAATTGTCCCAATTCATCCCCGAATGCCCTGAACAGCTCGCTCATGCGATTCTCGCCCTTCCGGGCAAGCTCTGCAAGATCCTTCACATCCATGCCATCATGCAGAAAGCCGGCATCCCGGAATAAATGAAGAATACCTCTCCGTGAAAAGCATTCATCCGCAGCCACGCCTTGATGAGGCAAGTTATATAAATAGCCATCTTGCGGTACGTGATCACCTTCGGTGACAAGAGTTCTGCACTCAATAAAAGCTGAACCAATGCCGGTCCCAAGCGTAATAGCCAGTATTCGCTCATTTGGATAGAGCTTGCCGGTTCCCAAACCAAACAATCTGCCATCATTCTGGAACCGGATGTCCAAGAAATCTGTATTCTCCTCAAAGCCGTTTGCACGCAATGCTTGCATGAGCTTTTCTTTCACGTTTACACCATATAGCGATTCGAATTTATCCAGCTCACGAATCCAGCTCACGCCGTTTTCATAATCAAACGGTCCAGGAAAGGACATGCCGATGCCAATGGCTTCGGGTGAGCATGAATGCGGAAACTGCTTGTATTGCTCAAGCAAGTCTAATAGAATAGCTGCCAATCCGGCAATGATGACTTCTTCCGAACCCTTGGCATTTGCAGCATAATGAGAGATCGTGCCTTCCATTACTTCCCCGCGTTCTACAACGCATCCCTTGACATAGGTTCCACCCACATCCAAAGCAAATATGAGATCAGCGTTCAATCAGGCTCACGTTCCATTCCGGAGATACTCCCGCTTTAATCAGTTTGCATGGCGTTTCCGTCAGGTTTACGATTTTGTATGCACCGAATACGGAAGGTAGAATATAAGATTCCGCGTAGTTCAAATCAACGAATATTGATTCATCCGCAATGGATACGATGCGTACACTATCTCCCTCCACGAGATTGTACATGACAAACTCGCCGTCTGTCTGGTCTAGCCATTCCGTCTGCAGATGGATCCGCCTTACGTAAAACAGTAGATCGTCTCGTTGACCGAGCAAATACTCTTCGTTGCCTCCTTGGCTCTGCAGCAGCTGTGGCTCAGGGATGAGGTTTTGCTTAACCCATGATGTCGTTTTGTCATAATCGATATTACGGAAGCCGTGATCCGCGTTGATGGGACGCGGTTTGCCATCTAGGTCCTTACGCAAATAATCGTATAGCTTGAACGTAAACCACCAAGTCGTAGATGATACTTCAAGCACAAGATTATCGATGCCTGAAGCATGAACGGTTCCCGGAGGAATGAGGAACAAATCTCCTTTGTTCGAATCGAATTCGTTGACATATTCAGTGAATTCCATCGGTACGCCTGTCTCCTGTGCCTGCAAGACGGCGTTTTGGAAATTCTCTCTCTCCGTTCCCTCCGTAAGCCCGAGGTAAACCTTGGCATCCTTTTTCTGTTCCATAATATAATACGATTCCTGCTGTGTCATAAACTCGTTGAAATGTTCACGCACATAGTCCTGCTTCGGATGCACTTGGCAAGATAGTTTGTCCCCGTTCATCGTATCAAGGTAATCGAACCTTACCGGAAAATAATCGCCGAACAAAGACACCGGACGTTCACCCATGATGGCTTTATATTCAAGGGCCATGACGATCAGGAACGGTACTTCGATCACGTCGCCTCCATATCCAATCAGAATAGAATTCTCTGGTGCGATTGGCTCGAAGCTCCATGCACAGTTCACCCACTCCTTAGGAAGGTCAGCCATGTCTTTCAAATATTGTCCTCCCCAAATACCAGGAGCGAAAAACGGCTTGACGCGAAGCGGACTTTGGGCCACGCTCCGAATCATCGCTTCAAGGTCAGAGATGGTCAAAAATACAGGCTCTTCCGGCTTGTTCATGTCCAAGTAGAGATCGATGTTCTGGAAAATACGTTTACGGTACGTTTCCAGTATCGGCCATTCCACGAAATAACTAATTTTATACTTTTCGACGGAATCGCGGTTCCATGACATTCCGAAATTGAGCAGTTGCTTTTTATGCTGGATTTGCTGATATTCCCTAGAAACATCCAGAAATAAGACAGTGCTGCTCCGCTCTCCCGCAAGCCAATAAGCGCCTGGCCCGAACACGATAAACGCCGTTCTCCCATTTTGTTCTTTCAATCGGTTCGCGAGCGTTTCTCTTGCGTCCAATACGAAATAAGCCTCGATTTCACCTTCTGTTACGTAACCGAACGCTCTATTTTCCGTAATGTTGCGGTCGAATTCCTCACGCAGCGTTTCGCCGGATTTCAAGTAACCTGCCGTACTTTGAACGTTCAAGCTCCAACCTTGCTTCTCTATCGCGGAAGCAGCATGCCGAATGAATGACTGAAAGTCAGCGCCGTGCGTGCCGTCCACGATAATAAGCGGGGGGGTGTCCGTCTTCTCGTCCAAACTCGCTTTTAATAGCTCCGTTAAGGCCTCGTAACCTTTTGAAATTGGCTGTTTCGAGAATGGCTGCCTGACTGGATTTATAGGATATTTATTAAACATGGATCATACCTCCTTCAATAATCGCCGTCATATATTTGATAAACAGGGCTGTATGTTTAAATGAACAGTCTATCGCTCTAAATAATGCCTTGTTGCAAAGCCTTCCACACCAAATGGGCAAACTGACTGTTTGACCAAGCAAACCAATCCCTCGTGAAGTTGGTAGGATCATCCTTGTGGAAGCCTTCATGCATAAAGCCGGTGTCAGCATCCGTGGCCTCCATGATATTGATCATTTCCCTGATTTCATCCGGATCCACGGCGGTCAAACCTTGCATAGAATAAGCGAGATGCCACACGAAGTCCGGCGGTGTATGAGGGCTGCCAATACCGCTAAGGCTCTCACCTTTGTAATAGTAAGGATTATCTTCGCTCAAAATGAAAGCTCGCGTGTTCAAATAGATAGGATCGTTTGCATCCGCGAAGCCGATATAAGGCGCTGATATCAGACTTGGCGTACCTGCGTCATCCATCAGGACGTGATTGCCGAAGCCGTCTGTCTCGAATGCGTACATGCGTCCGTACTTCGGATGTTCCACGATGCCGTACAATTCAATAGCATGCCGGATTTCTTCTTCCATTGTAGCCATGCGAGCCGCAAGCTTCTCATCTCGGTATACGT
>NZ_JBFTSN010000051.1:0-27805 GCF_056400045.1 Paenibacillus sp. 01L418 | reverse complement strand
CTTCAACTTTCCCCGTTGTAATCAGCTCATGCAGCTTCTCAACGGATCGATACCCAATATCATAGGTTGGCTGGTCTATCGTCGTTAGCTTAGGTATAAACATATTAGCCATTCGGATATTGTCAAAACCTACGACAGACATTTGCTCAGGTACGGATTTGCCATTGTCGCGCAAATATGAAATCGCACCCATCGCGAATTCATCCGAAGCTGCAAAAACGGCCGTTAATTCGGGACAACGAGTGAACAGTCGTTCAGCTGCATCATAAGCATGCTCAAATCGATGTATAGCAAATTCAATGCAATTCTCGTTCTCTGAGAGGTTATATTCCTGAAGCGCCTTCTTAAAGCCCGTATATCGCGGCTCACCGGAGATTGTGATTCCTAAAGGAAAACCAATCATACCTATGCGGCGATGTCCTGCTTCAATTAAATGTTTGACCGCATCATACGCACCCTGCTCATCATCAATATCAACGGAAGGAATATCATACTCCGGAGCATTGGTAGAAGCTAGAACGAATGGCAGACGATAGCGCTGCATCTCCTCGTAATATTCTTCATGCAAAGAATCACTCGTAAATATGATGCCATCTACCTGCTTCTCAAAAAAGCTTTGCACATAGGCGATCGTCCGCTGCTTGTCGCGGTCTGTATTACAGATCATCAGACTATGGTTCAGCATAACAGCCGCATCCTGCATTCCGCGTATTAAGCCGGCATAATACGGATTTTCTATATCCGGAATCATAACGCCAAGCGTGTCTGATTTTTTGTAAATCAAACCTCTGGCAAATCCATTCGGCTGGTATTGAAGCGCCTCAATAGCTTCCAGCACCTTGATACGTTTCTCTTCCACTACAGTTTCCGGCGCATTCATGACCCGGGATACGGTGCTTATGGACACGTTAGCGTATTTTGCTACATCGCGTATAGTCGATTTCATAATGGCACGCCTTTCTTGATGAGTAAGAATGATGTAACATGCGCTAGTTTGAATTTTATTATAATGAGTCATGTTTCACATTTATGAAAGTGCTTACTGAAAAGCTTTTCTGAAAACCTTTTCAAACGTAGTATAACTCCCTTTTGCGCATAAATCAACCTAAAATTTTGCATGTTTGTCCATTTTATTTATGCCAATTGTTGCATAACTTTAGATAAGACGGCTGCTTTCGAGCTTAACGGTATCTTTTAAAATAGTCATTAATGTAAAGCTTCATGCTGGTTATCTTAAGCAAGTGGCTAGACATTTAAACTAAATTTCATAACCTTATCTAGACAAAAAAAGCGTCAATCAGCGAGACTATCCTCACTGATTGACGCTCTATAGTAATTAAACAGCGTACATACGTTCACGAAGCGCTTTAACCTCAGCACTTTCAAGGTACTCGTCATAAGTCATCATCCGGTCGATTACACCGTTCGGCGTAATTTCAACGATGCGGTTAGCGATCGTTTGTACGAACTGATGGTCATGCGAAGTGAACAAAACCGTACAATCCGTATCTGTCAAACCATTATTCAGAGCCGTAATGGATTCAAGATCCAAGTGATTCGTTGGCTCATCCAAAATAAATACGTTCGCGCCCTCAAGCATCATCTTGGAGAGCATGCAGCGAACTTTCTCGCCTCCGGACAACACGCTTGCTTTCTTCATTGCATCATCGCCCGAGAAGAGCATACGGCCAAGGAATCCGCGAATAAAGGTTTCATCCGGATCTTTTGAATATTGACGAAGCCATTCCACAAGGTTCAAATCAACACCATCAAAATATGGTGAGTTGTCTTTCGGGAAATAAGCCTGCGATGTTGTTACACCCCATGAGTAGCTGCCAGCATCCGCTTCAACTTCACCAACAAGCAATTGGAAAAGCAAAGTCTTAGGCAAGCTGTTCGGTCCAACAAATGCAACTTTATCGCCTTTATTAAGAGCGATCGTCAGATTGTCGATCACTTTCTCGCCGTCGATCGTTTTGGTCAAGCCATCAACAAGCAGGAGCTGCTTGCCCGCTTCACGCTCACCTTTGAAGAGGATAAACGGATATTTACGGTTAGATGGACGAATATCATCAAGCGAAATTTTCTCAAGAAGCTTCTGTCTCGAAGTTGCTTGTTTCGCTTTCGATTTGTTCGCACTAAAGCGTTGAATAAACGCCTGCAATTCCTTGATCTTGTCTTCCTTCTTCTTGTTCTCACCGCGCATCAACTGCAAAGCAAGTTGGCTGGATTCGTACCAGAAGTCATAGTTGCCGACATACATTTGGATTTTGCCAAAGTCGATATCCGCAATATGTGTACATACCGTATTCAGGAAGTGCCTATCATGGCTGACTACGACAACAGTTCCTTGGTAATCGGCAAGGAAATCTTCCAACCAGCGAATGGACTCAATGTCCAAGTGGTTGGTAGGCTCATCGAGCAATAGAATGTTCGGTGTGCCAAACAATGCTTGAGCCAGCAATACGCGGACTTTCTCATTGCCGCTTAGCTCAGCCATTTTCTTATCATGCAGGTCAGGAGTAATACCAAGTCCATTTAGCATCTCTGCTGCTTCAGACTCAGCTTCCCAGCCGTTCATGTCTGCGAAGTCAGCTTCAAGCTCACCTGCACGCATGCCGTCTTCATCAGTGAAGTCTGCTTTTGCATACAAAGCGTCCTTCTCCTTCATTACTTCATAAAGACGCTTGTGACCCATCATTACCGTCTCAAGTACAACGGACTCGTCGTATTCATAATGGTTCTGCTTTAGAACGGCTAGCCGTTCACCCGGCGTTATATGCACTTCTCCGTGCGATTGCTCAACTTCACCGGATAATATTTTCAAAAAGGTCGATTTGCCCGCGCCGTTAGCGCCGATCAAGCCATAGCAGTTGCCTGGCGTGAACTTAATGCTAACATCTTCAAAAAGCGCCCGCTTCCCGTAACGGAGCGTTATGCCACTTGTACTAATCATTCGTTTAATCCCGTCCTTCACTACAAAATCACTTTATCTTGATCTATTATACCACAGTATGCAAGGAAACCGAACCTTCTTTTGCCTTTGCCTTAGCATTTGGATAGACAATCCAGCAACGAGGATTACTTTTAATTCATAGATCTCACGATAAAAAAACCTTCCTCCATGCGACTTTGATACAGTTGTCGCATTAGGGAAGGTTTTTAGCAATACACTATGAAGCAGTGATGTCTTTTTTTAAAAGATTAATCCCACTTCAGCTTAACTTCATTGCCCGTGCGGGATGATTCATATATTGCGTCAAGAATACGGTTATTTGTATAACCTGAAAGTGCAGACGTAATCGGCTGCCTGCCTTCGCGAATGCAATCGACAAAATGACGGCTCATTAGAATCCGATCCTCTTCGCCCTCTAGCGGAGTGATGTCGCTTTCAACGACTTCATTGTTCTCATGCGTAACATACTTGCCGTTATTGCCAATGATCGCTACGCCGCCCTCTGTTCCCATCAAATGAATAAATGGATCTTCCGGCAGGAAGGCTGAATGTGCAGCCCAGCTAACCTCAAGCGACAAGGTTGCTCCATTATCAAGTTTAATAAGCGCCGAGGCAAGGTCCTCAACGTCATAGTACCCGTCCCAATTTGGCGTACCCCATGTTCCTGTACCAAGACGGTTAGGACCAAATTCTGCATAAGTCGATCCGTATACGGAAACAGGCTTCGGATTGCCCATGAGATAAAGCGAAAGATCGAGCATATGAACTCCGATGTCAATTAGCGGGCCGCCGCCTGCTTGGTCTTTGCGAGTGAACCATGAGCCCCAGCCGGGAATGCCCTTTTTGCGGAACCAGCCTGCCTTTGCGTTATAGATGTGGCCTACATCGCCGTTATCAATTCGCTGCTTAAGTGCGCGGCTTAGTCCAGTCCAGCGCATTTGATGCGACATCATTAGTATTTTACCTGATTTCTCAGCTTCCTCTACGATTAGCCGCGCTGCTTCGGAATCAATGGCCATCGGTTTCTCCAGTAGAACATGCTTGCCTTGCTTCAGTGCTTCAATAGCAAGCTCGGCATGAAATTGGTTAGGCACACCAATAACAACTGCATCGATCGATGAGTCTTCAAGCAGCGATTGCGGGCTTGGATGTACCGTTTCAATACCGTACTCAGCAGCACGCTGCTCAGCAAGCGGAAGGTAAGCGTCCGTTACAGCAACAACATCGATACCTTCGACTTTATTGAATGTCTGCATATGTATACTACCGATTGCACCTGCACCGATAACGCCTAGACGAATGTTTGCATGAATCATTCCTTGCTCCTCCTTATAGGTACCTTGCTTCGTAAGATAAGCTTAGATTTGCGCATGCAAACCTAAGCCCCCTAAAATTATTCCACTATGCATACTTATACTTAGCAAGTATAACGGGTTCTCTTACCGTCGTCATTGCTCGAATTTGGCAAACCTTTGTCCTCGTTTGTTATTTCCCGGACATACGCCAAGTCTCGCCATGCGGCAGAACTAGAATTCGCTCGTCAGAAATACATCGTTTTCTGCGTTCAGCCTCCAAGCGATCAAGCGCTTCACGAGGCGTATCATCCGCAAGCTTAAACGCACCATAGTGCATGGGAATAAACCACTTGGCATCCAAATCATCGAAGGCTTGGAGCGCTTGCTCCGGCGTAATATGCTGCGGCGCCATGAACCATTCCGGCTCATAAGCTCCAATCGGCAATAACGCTACATCAACCGGGAAGCGGCGGCCGATCTCCTTGAAGCCTTGAAAATAACCGCTGTCCCCCGCGAAATAAATAGTCGGAAAATCAGATATGACTGGCCGCTCGACGGAAGCTGTACCACTAAAAAACGGACAACTCCGAGCAGCTGCCGGCTCGGACGCGCTTGCGATTTGCGCTCGCGACTCTGCAGCTGATTCCATTCCGTCACCGGCCTCAAAAGTATCACGAACATGACTTACAAGCTTCTCGCTGCGTGATGCTGGACGCTCAATGACAAAGCCTCCCCAATGCGAGCTATTCGTATCCCATGGATTGCGGCGAGTCGAATGCTGTGAAGGCACAAAAGTGAATTTTACGCCGTTATACATAACGGATTCCCACCAGTGCAGCTCCTTAATTCTAAGAAAGCCCTTCTTGCGAAGCTTGGCACCTAGTCCTGCAGGCACAAGCAATTGTCTAGCGCCAACCAGCCTGCGCAGCGAATTTATATTTAAATGATCATAATGAGAATGCGATATTAGCACGATATCAATAGGCGGAACGTCCTCTACCTTGATACCCGGCGCTGAAAGTCTTTTTTGAAATGCCATTTGAGTCGACCACACAGGGTCTGTAATAATGTTCAATCCGCCGAACTGAATAAAAAAAGTGGAATGCCCTACCCAAGTAATAGAAGGCCATTTTCGGTTATTCTCCAAGTATGCGATGTCAGGTTCAACATTCGGAACGGTGAATGAATAATCTTTCATTCTCAGCTTGCGAATGCGTTCCTGACGCCATCTTTTGAACTGCTTCATTGAAGTGTGCTGCTCGATAGGATCTATATTAGCAAATCGTTTTAACTTCAACCGTCCATCCCTCCTTCGCATTCATTTCTTGTTTTATTAAGATACCAAGCCAGCGGTACTCAATGCAAATATGTTATTTATGCGAAATCATCCACGCACTCGTATGACAGTCTATCCAGAAATGTGAATTAGAGACAATCTCTCGTTTCATCGTTCGCATCCTAACATAAAATCAGTTACACTTGGTTATAAAGCATTTACACATAAGATTACGCTTTCGACGCAGCATTTGTTACATAAATGAAGCAGATGAGCGTCTAAATATCAATTAGCCCAGGAGGTTTCCTTATGAAACTAATTTCAATAGAACCAACGCCGAGTCCCAATTCCATGAAGCTGAACGTCGATGAGATGCTCCCTCGCGGACGCAGACTCACCTACAAAGCGAATGAAGCAAGCGACGCTCCTGAGCTGCTTCAGCAGCTTTTGCAAATAAACGGAGTGAAAAGCTTATTCCGTACAGCTGACTTTATTGCGCTTGACCGCAAGCCTGGAGCAGATTGGGCAGCTATACTCGCTGAAGCAGGACAATTGCTGCAGAAGGTTGCTGATGGCGACAACGGCGAGAACAGCGGGAAAGGACCTTCAACAAGCTTTGGCGAAGCACAGGTGCTCGTTCAAATGTATCGCGGCATTCCGATGCAGGTGCGCGTAAGAATGGGAGACATTGAGGCACGTTCAGCGCTCCCGCCACAGTTTGGCGAGGCGGTTAACCTTGCCGCTGGCTCTGGCATGATTCGCGAGCGCAAGCTGGAGGAGTTTGGCGTTCGCTACGGAGAGCCCGAGGAAATTGCAGCTGAAATTGTACGCGAGCTGGAAGCTTCCTATTCGAGTGAGAGATTGGACACTCTTGTGCAAGCAGCTATTGAGCAAGGGAATGCTGGTGCTGAAGGAGAAGCTCCAGCTGTCGTAAGGCCAGCTCCGCTAACTTTTGAACAAGCGCAAGAGCAGTTCGCCTCACCGGATTGGCAGGTTCGTTACGCAGCATTGGAGCGATACGTTTCCGCTATAGAAGGTTTGCCTCTGCTTGCACAAGCGATAAAGGATGAGAACACATCCATTCGTCGTCTTGCCGTTATCTATCTTGGCGATCTGCGAGCGCCTGAAGCGCTGCCGTATTTGTTTATGGCGCTGCGTGATTCCTCAACTTCCGTTAGAAGGACGGCTGGCGACACGCTGTCTGATCTTGGTGATCCCGCTGCGGTTGGACCGATGATTGAATCGCTCCGTGACAAAAACAAGCTTGTCCGCTGGCGCGCGGCACGCTTCCTCTATGAAGCAGGAGATGAATCTGCGATCGATGCGCTGCGTGAAGCTGCTAACGATAATGAATTTGAAATTCAGCTTCAAGCCAAAATGGCGCTTGAACGGATTGAACGCGGTGAAGAAGCAGCCGGCTCTGTATGGCAGCAAATGACCGCGGCGAGAAAAAATGAGCAATAATTGATTTACTCCAATAGGAAAGGGGGTGCAGAAATGCACCCCCTTTCCTATTGGAACAAAATGAGGTGCAGCCCTCTGCACCTCATCCTATTATTTCGTATATTCCAGCTGAAGATTAACAAGAAGTGATTGATCGCCAGCATAAGGCTCATAGCTTGCCCGATAGCCAACTGCTACGTTTATACGTTTGAAGGCAGCCTTTAAAGCTGCTGGGAATTGATCACCTTGCTCATATCTGAATGACAGGCTCCCTGCCTTGGAATCAAGCGCCGATTGTATAACTTGATTCAGCTGCGCTGAGCTTGATACCGTATATTCCGGTTCAAGCCAGTGCAAGCCAAGTGCGATCTTCAGCCTGCTGAAGCGGCTGCGCTCCGCCTTTCCCCCTTGCTTCTCCAACTCACGAATCGTATCCGCATAGGAGACGTTTGCAGCAGGATAAGTTCTAGTCCACTGGTGATCAACGCGCAGTTCCTCATCCGTTCTCAAATAATAGTTATAACGAATCGTACTCTCGCTTGGCGAAACTTTTTGTGCCGTGATTTGGCTTCCTGCTGATGCTGCTGCGACCGGATCATCCCAGGTTAGATCCAAATGGTACCAAACACCGTCTACCTGCACCATATTCCATGCATGCTCGCCCGTATTCACAGTACCCTCTGCGATTAAAACCGTCAGTCCCGCTTGCTTCAGCATTTTATAGCCTAGCAATGAGTATCCTTGACACACGGTTTCTCCGAGTGTCACCGCATCATAAGCAGTGTAATGCTTCAATGTTTTATCATACTCCACATGGCTAACGACCCAGTCGTGAATGGCTTTTATTTTCTCATGCTCATTCATTCCCGGCTCTATTATAGATTGGAGCGCCTTTGCAACGGTGCGATCTACAACTGCCGTTTGTTCCAGTGTCTCGCGGTATCTGGCTTCCAGAGCAATCGTCGATTTATTTCCCCAGCTGCGAATGGTGTAGATGTAGGATTCAAGAATGTAGGCTGAATAATCATCATGCTTTAAAGCAGCACGAATGACCTCTGTCATTTTCTTCGATAGTTCCTGCTTGTCCCCCGTGTATGTCACTGAAAACCGCTCGGACCTGGCTTTGAAATGTTTAGCAAGCTCGAGCTCCAAGCGCTCCATCTTATTCGTTTCATCCAAGGCGGCCACCTCCTCCGACTCTGCTGCCGCCGGAAATAAATCCAGCTTGAGGTCAAGACAAAATGCAGCTACTACGATAACGACAACCACCAACAATTTAGAAGCTACTCTACGCATTCGAACCTCCTTAACAATAAGTGAAAGAAAGCAACCATTTATCGGAAACTTCTTCACATTTATATTTTCAACTAGAAGGGATGCCCGCTTATAAGCTAGCAGCCTTGTAATCAAACTGTAATATTTCTCTCATCTTGGTTTCATCTTATGCTTATATAATAAATTCATGACCCCCCTTTATTATATATTCTCTCTTGAAGCCTGCAGCCTCGTGCCGCGGGCTTCCTTTTTGATAGAAGCATACTCCATGGATTCCAGCAAAAAAGGGATAACCTTCTCCCAAAAGCTAGAATCTTGCTCGGAAGTGCTATGTCCTTTGGTCGATACGAACAGTGTTTGAATCAGATGATCTGGCAATTGCTCTTTCAGCTGCTTCAGATCCTCCGCACTAATAAACTCATCACCATTCGAATGAACCATCATAATCGGTGTACGGCCAATGTCGGAGCTGCCGGCATGTTTAGCTATTACAGCAGGAATGCTGGCCTCTTTAAACTGCGACCACGATATGCGTGAACGAATAAGCCATATCATCGGAATCAGATAGGCTAGCGGGAAAAGCGGCAGTTTTTTGCGTCGCAATTCCGATTTCATCATCGTATCGAAATGGACGGGCATTGAATCCGTTACGACCGCTCTCACCTTCATACCTTGATCAAGGGCAAGCAGCGCTCCAAATCCGCCAAGGGAATGACCTAGTATAGCAATTCGGTCTGGATCCATACCTGGCAAACTTTTGGCTGTATCAAGAGCAGCGAGCACATCATCCCGAAACATGAGCGCGGAAGGCGCAGAAATCGAATCGCTGTTGCCGTGGCTGCGTGCATCATACATCAATATAGCGAACCCTGCTTCATAAATCGGACGCGTATACCTAAGCACTCTCGTCCGATTCGATCCCCAGCCATGCGCAATAATAATTAGAGGTGCAAGTCCGTTCTTTAACAATTCGTTGGAAGCAGGCTGAAGCAGCCAGCCTTCCAGCTTAGAGCCATAATTAGTGAACGTTAAGGATTGCCACTGCGTGTCGACAAGAGGAGTCTCCGCATTCATAATCTTTCGAGGCTTCTGGCTGCGCGCGCCCATTTGCCAGATTAGCGCAGCAAGCAGCAAAACAATAATAAAGAAGATGATAACGATCCATAAGACAACGTCCATGAGATAACCTCCTTGCTCTATAACTTGCTTACGATATCTACGAATTGCCGTGCTCGTTCCGTTACTTGAGCGAATTTCCCTTCGCGAACCCATTCCAAATTAACGAGCTTGCTGCCCATTCCAACAGCATTTGCTCCTGCTTTAAAATAATCTGCAATATTATGTAAATCCACTCCGCCAGTAGCAATCATCGGAATATCGTTTAAAGGTCCGCGAATTTCCTGCAAGTAACCTATGCCGAGCGTGCCCATTGGAAAAATTTTTACAGCATCCGCTCCTGCCTTCCAAGCTTTCACAATTTCAGTCGGTGTCATAACACCGGGCCATACAGAGAGGCCGTGCTCGCGGCCATATGCAATAACTTCCTCATCTAGGTTAGGCGATATGAGATATTGGGCACCTGCCGCCACAGCCTCCTTAGCAAGGTCTACATCCGTTACTGTGCCGGCACCTACTGCAGCTTTTCCATCAAACTTCGAACGCCAACGCTCTATCATAGCCGCTGCTCCGCCCGTGTTCATCGTAATTTCCATCATATGAATGCCGCCGTCTATTAAAGCCTGCGCTGTATCATCTGCATGCCGATCTTCAATTCCTCGTAAAATGGCTACAATTTTGTGCTGCAAGAGCAGCTCCAGCATATTGCTCATTTGCTTCTCCTCCGACTCTTATAATCATTTATTCCCAAAATTGCTTTAAAATGCGCAAAAATAAATTCGGAAACGGCAGCGTGTCCATATCTTCCTTTGAAATCCATCGGTAAGTGCCCGGCTGCTCATTATGTTCCTCAGTAGAAACATCTATAGCTGCCGCCTTTTGATTCCCTTCATAAGAGGACGCTGCCTCCGCAGCAATAGCTGCGCTGCCCGATGCAGCTGCGATGTCTGCGTCTAAAGCTGAATAAGACGTTTCACCCAAATCGGCTAAATAAAAACGCATTTTCCAATGAATATGACTAAAAATATGATCAGCATCTGTAAACCAGCTGCGCGGACGAATAAGAAGTCCTGTGTCCTCATCAAGCATGCGGCTGATCATCTCGGCGAGCTCGCCCTGCTCCTTCGGCGCTGTTTCATCCAGCCAGTTCACCTTATCCGGCGGCAGCAGCAAATGAGGAAGCTCCCACATTTGGGCTAGAAGGCCTGTAGCTGGACGCTGCCTTACGAGCACTTTGCCTACATTTTCTCCGCTGCCAACAACGATCGCTGCCGCCCTAAACTCTGGACGAGGAGGCTTCGCCTTCGTCTTGATCGGCAATTCCATTTCTCTGCCTGCTAGTCTCGCCTCACAATGCTCCATTACAGGGCAAGGCAAACAGCTTGGCGATTTCGRCGTACACACGAGAGCACCCAGCTCCATCAGCGCTTGATTGAAGTCGCCAGCGGCGCCTTCTGGAATAAGCGAAGCAGCCAGCTTCTCAATGCCTACTCGCGTAGAAGCTTTTGCGATATCATCCTCCAAGCAAAAATATCGCGAGAGCACACGCATCACATTACCATCCACTGCCGGCTCTGGACGATTAAATGCGATGCTCATAATAGCTCCGCTAGTATAAGGGCCAACGCCTTTCAATCCAGCAACGGACGCTTTATCATCTGGGACGATTCCCCCATAACGCTGAGCGACCTCTTTGGCACCTGCTTGCAAATTGCGGGCACGCGAGTAGTAGCCAAGCCCCTCCCAGCTTTTGAGCACTTCCTCTTCAGGTGCTTCAGCAAGTGCTCGCACCGTTGGGAATTTACTCATGAATTGATTGTAATATGGAATAACAGTGTCTACCCTCGTCTGCTGCAGCATAATTTCCGATACCCACACCCGATAAGGATCTTTATTAATCCTCCATGGCAAATCGCGTTTGATAAGCCGATACCAATTTAGCAGCTCTGTACTAAAATATGTCTTTACATCTATTTCTCCCATTAGCTTTTCTCCTCGTTCATTCTTGTTGTAAGCGTCTTTCGATTGGTTCCGGTATTTTTTCCAATCCGTCTATACTGAACCGGCGTGATGCCTGTATATCTTTTGAACAGCCGTGATAAGTAATGATTTTGCATGCCAACCTGCTTCGCAACAACGGCTACAGGAAGCTCCGTTTCCATAAGCAGCTGCTTTGCGATCGCAATGCGGCGATTCGTCACATATTGGATCGGCGAACAGCCCATGATGTTTTTGAAGGATGTTATAAAATAGTTTGGATGGAGAAAAGCAAACTTAGCTAGCTCCTCAATTTGTATGTTCTGATGCAAATTTTCTTCAATATAGGCGAGCACTTCATTCCATTTTACCTCAAAATCCGATTGCTGGAATGTTGTTCTCTGCACATGGCTTTCTTCTAAATAATAGGCAAGCAGCTCCAGCAGCACCGACTTTAACCGCAGCTCTCGTGTAATCGATTTACGATGCTGATATTCGTTCATTTTTATAAAAAGGTTCTTCATCATTTCTTTGTCTTTCACATAAACAAATGGCGGAAGCTGCAGCGCATTTATAACTTGAAAATCGCTAAGCTCCAAACGGAAATGGCACCAATAAAGCCCCAGCTTCTCATTTCCCTCTGTACCAAAAGATTGTTTTGTACCCGCCGGCAAAAAATAAAGCGTACCCGGCTGTACGAAATAAGTGTCATTTTGTATGTTAAGCCGGGCTTCTCCCTTGACTGTATAACCGAAACGGAAAAAATCCGGCTCGGTTTTTTGCTCGAACCAGCCCGGTTCAAACTCGTTATAGGCAGTCATAATAACCTCGGCTTGAATGTTGTTCAACTGATTTTGCAAAATACTTTCTATTGTCGGTTTCATGAATTCTCCTATAAGTAAAACTGAGATATAATAGTTATATCTTCTCTCGAGTGGTTAACATCTTCTCTATTATACGAACTAACGATTCAAATTCATATGGAAGTCTTATGAATATCCTAAACAAGACCGAATCTTCCATAATAAAGAATAAACGAAAGGATTGCTATATATGAATCGGAACCGAGGTTTTTCTATTGCAACAACATTCTTTATAGCCGTGTTACTGCTGGCAGGCTGTGGAAGCAAAGAGAACAGCTCTCCTGAGAAAACCAACGCGCTGATTGGGCCGGAGGAAGTTATTTCGGTTTATAAGGCCAATTGCGTCAGCTGTCACGGAACCGGGCTTCAAGGCAGAGTAGGCCCGGCAACAAATCTCCAAAAAGTTGGAGAGCGCATGAGTGCTGCTGATATTACGAAACAGATTGAAGAGGGCGAAGGCTCGATGCCTGCTTTTAAAGAGCGTCTGACCGCTGAAGAAATTGCTGGGCTCTCTAATTGGTTGGCAAGCAAAAAATAACAAAGGCTTAGCGAAAAAAAAGGATGCCTGAGCAGATTATGCTGCTCAAGCATCCTTTTTTTCTTGTTCATGTTCGCTTAATAGCCGATATGATGGCCGTTTATTTTTGGAGAGCTCATGAAATGAAGTGCCGCTTGGCCGGCGTAGGTCCAATGCGTTTCACCCATTTGGGGATGCATCGGAAATAAATCACCCTGTACAAGCACTAGATCTCCGCCCCAATCGTCTGAATACAACCCGTCGAATTCAACCCATTGTCCGGTTTTAAACCGACGCTTCGTTTTTTGCAGCCGCTGCTCCTTCATTGTCGACATCCCCTCTCGACTAGCTAACTTGGTATATTACATTCCAAGTATAGGCAAAAGGTTACTCCGATATCCGTTCCGCAACAGCAAAAGCTGAAGCCAGCTTTCGTTCATGTGTAATCGTAACATGAATTCGAACAGCCTCTCTGCTAAAGCCTAGGCGATTCCAAGCTGCCACCGTTAAGCTGCACTCGGGTTTGCCGCAGCTTCCCCGCAAAATTTCGATGTCTGTGAATCCTAATATATTCCCTATTCCACAGCCAAAAGCTTTCACAACCGCTTCCTTCGCAGCGAAACGTCCAGCCGTGAACTGATAAAGCCGCTCGCCTGTATACTCCGAAGCCAGCTCTCGCTCGCCCGCAGACAGCACCCGCTCCAAAAACCTTCTGCCTGTGCGGCCATCCACTATTTTCGCGATTCTTGTAATATCTGATAAATCATGTCCGATGCCGATGATCATGCTAACACCCGCCTTTTCCCTGATGGTGAGATTAGCAGAAGCATGAAGCGAAGTCAAGCATGGACATGTCTTTCCCTCTTATTTTGCAGTAACAACTATTCCGTTAGCGAGTCGCCTATCACTCGCTCATAATGGAAGTTGTTTCCTTTCTCGTCTTTTACATCAACTGTAATTAACCCTTTTTTCTGATCATCGATAAACTCACCTGATGAACGATACGTATATTTCGTAAAGCCTGGAAATTCAAACATCTCTTTCCCCATCGGCTGCAATTCCAGCGGAATCATAATTTTGTTTCCTTGCTCGGTTTCCTTTTCCGCTTCCGCTTGATTCGAGTCTGTCTTAACAGCTACTTCCGCGGATAAAGGCGTTCCCTGATCTTCAGGAAGCCACAAATCAAGGCGTACAGCCTGATCCCCAGTCTGATCATTCTCCGAAATACGCAAACTCATATGCGCCTGCTCACCCATCACATGCCAATAGATCGGTTCAGCCAGCTTTGACTCCACGCGTGCTTCCGGCGGAGAAGTTGTCGACAACCAGCCTGCCAGCACGAATAGAGCAACAGCAAGCAGCATCTCAATTCGGATGCCAACCAGCAACCCTCTTGCGGCGCTCGCTTTCGCGATTTGCGGCATGAATACGAGCTTATGAAGTGCTGCAATGACGACGACAAGCAGCATGAGAATGGTTTTGGCGAGGATTAGCTTGCCATACGCTGTAGTGAGCAATTGTCCCCATTCTGAGAGCCTAGCAGCCGAAAGCCATATTCCGCTAATCAAAATAACGATCATGCTTGGCAGCGCCCACTTTGCGAAACGCACAGCCGCTTGGTTCAAGAGCTCCACAGCATTTCTATGGAAAGTTAATGACAGCAAACCCGCAAGGCCACCAAACCATATTGCGGCAGCAGACATATGGACCGTATGGGTCACTATTCCAAATACGACATCGGTTAAAGCAGCATTCGCATGGCCTGTGAGCGGGAAGCTCACTATCAATGCCGCTGCAGCTATCCATTTAATCATATTCGCCCATCGTCTCTCCCGAATAGGGGCAAATGCGAGAAGAAGTGCGATTAAAGCAAGCCCAACTCTTAATGTCGCTATCTTTCCAATCATTGTTCCATTAGCTAATGCATAGATGGATACACCGCCGAATTGGTCTGCAAGCATCGACAAGCGAAGCAATCCGGAAACCAGCCAAATAAGCGCCGCGGCTCCCATCACTAGTCTCTCGGCTCGGACGGAGAAACCAAACGGTGCCTTAGATTCATCATCTCTCCAGATGACATATCGGAAAAACAATATTCCAGCGAGAATAACAGCCGTCAAAATATCGAGTATGCGCATCAGCACCATGAAGCCTTGGCCACCCGTATGATCGTGCTCGGCCTCTCCAGCGCCACTGTCGCCGCTGTGATTGCTATGGCTGCTGTGATCATTAGCCGTATCCTGTTCGATCTGCGGAGCAGCATTATCATCTTCCACAGCATCCGCATCAACATCTTTTGTATTTGTATTTGTATTTGTATCCGGCTCTGCTGTCTCCACCTCTTCACTGCTTGAAATCGTGGGAGACGGGGTAGCTGCCGTCCCTTCACTGACTTCTATAGCAGTCGGAGTGGGCGATGCAGATGGCGTAGGCGTTATATCCGGCTTCTTTGTAGGCTTAGGTTTAATTGTGGGCTCTGGACTCTTTGTAATTACTGGTTTGTCAGTCACTTTTGCTTCATTTCCAGAGCTGTTCCCTGTATTACCAGCAGAAGCACCGTCCAGTGAAACCGTATCATCCGGTTTCACAGCCTCAAGCTTCACGCCTACCGCAAATTTAAAGGAACCGTCTGTTATATGAGAATCAAGCGACAACACCTGCCAGCTTACTTCATAAATGCCCTTATCCAGCTTAGGAATGGTATAAACAAGCGTAAGATCATCATCACTGCTTAACTTGCCAGTAATGTCAGTGCCGCTACTGCTTTTTAGTGAAATATTACTTAGCTTCGTATCGATTTTCTCTGTAAATTTTATTCGAATGGCAGGCGGAGCTTCCGCCAGCTCCGCATCCCCATAAGGTGTCGATTGCGCAATATAGGCATGCGCCGAGACGAAGCTCGGCAGGCATGCCCATATTATTACTATTGCAAATATCAATCTTATTTTTTTCATCTGCAATCCTTATTTCGTATAAATGGCGACAGCTGCTTGATTACCGCCTACGGCAGGGAAGTATTCAACAGAAGCACCAGCTGCCTCAGCTGCGGAACGAAGGGTTACAGCACCTGTGCCTTTATATGCTGCGTCTACGTATTGCTTAATGAACGCTGCATCTACTTTCGTCGTACCGTTTGAAACGGTCAAACTGCTTACAGCTACTACGTTTCCGTTTACGTAAATTTGTGGTTTAGCAGACACGGCGCTGCCTGGGAGCTTCACTGATTTATTTTGAACCGTGAAAGTCATTGTAGCTTCGTAATTTGTTGCGCTGTATTCGCCTTCCTTAGCTTCCGTAGTGCTTGGCTTCGCACGTACTAAGTAATAATCGGCAGCACCCGTCGTAAATGAAACCACGCCCTTATCATCGGTCTTCAGCTCCACTGCTTCAGAATTGCTGCGACGAATAATATCAACGGCTGTATTAGTAAGCGGTTTGCCCTTTAGAAGCAGCTCAATCGACACTTTTTCACCCGGTGTAACTGCAGCAGGATTGAACAAAGGGATGAGCTCCGCTCGATCCGGGCTTACTTCCTTAAAGAAACCTGTAAGTGCTTTAACCCGAT
Organism: Paenibacillus sp. 01L418; assembly: GCF_056400045.1. Classification (NCBI taxonomy): domain Bacteria; kingdom Bacillati; phylum Bacillota; class Bacilli; order Caryophanales; family Paenibacillaceae; genus Paenibacillus; species Paenibacillus sp. 01L418. Next base: position 11,522 of record NZ_JBFTSN010000051.1, on the reverse strand, counting down.
CAATAACAGGAATATCGCTAATCGCTACGAATGATTTGGCACTGCGCAGCGTACGAGTAGCAGCGTCTGCACCTTTGTACACGCTGTCTGCTTCGGTTGATATAATATACGCGCCTGGAACATTTGATTTAAATGACGCAACAAAGTAATTATTTAGCGCTGGCGTTGTTTCCGTAGCCGGCTCTCCAGTGTAGAAACGAGTGCCTGTAATATCTGACTTCTGCCCTGCCGGCGTAGTCACATATACTTTTGAAGTGCTGCCCCACTGCCCTTCCAACCGATAGCTCTTGTGCTCGTTGGAGTGGTTTCCGTACATAAGCTCAACATAGGAAACTTGACCAGGCGCTACGATTGGTGCACTCGTCTGAGACCAACCGTCATGCGCGAATACTGGAGCCGCCGCTCCTAGTGTCAACATAGCTGCCAGTGCGACACCCGCGATTTTTTTCTTAAGCTTCATAAAAATACCCCCATCGATTTGGATTCACTGTCCAAATTGTATCAATGGGGGAGCTGCATCACATGACTCGTTAGAGCTATATAGTGGTGAACGATATGTGAATCATGACTATGCAATTATGGAAAGTGAAGCTTTCCTTCCGTCTGGAACGATACGCAACTCGTTTAAGTTCTATATTCACTAAAATCAACTGAAAGGCCATTGATCAATTTCTCACTGCTGCCTTCTCCATCAACATTTAGCTCAAGTACGCTCTTATCATGGCTCACATACTTCACACTAAGCCTTTCCTCAGCAGACCAAGCTGGCCTATTGTTTTTTGCCTGTTCCACAAATTCTTCATAACTGCTTATGCCATTCTTCAACGCATCGTTCTGGCTGATTACTTCGACAATTACGCCGTTTTCTGAGCCTTTGCTTGTCACGATAGAGCGATCCGAACGATGTTCCAGATCATAAGGCTGCATAACATAAACCGCCAAAAACACATTCTCTGTCTGACCAACAAGCATGCCCGGCTCTTGCAGCCAATCCATACATGGCAATAACCCGATAATCGTATTGTCTTTGTCAGAAGGAATCGGATATAGAGCCATTATTGTATTTTTGTAATAAAGAACTTCCGTAAACTCGGTTTGATGCCGCAAATCTTCAACCGCATTCGCCTCTGCCGGGTGGAAGAAGTAGAGTTGATTCACGCCGTTTTGCAGTCCCAATGGCAAAGAAATATCCCAGCGATGCTGCTCATTGTCAAACTCCGAGAATCGCTCCCACATTCCGCCCGCTGCAAAATCCGATGTAATGAAGGCATAGCTGTGAAGCATGCTTGCTCCTTCATCCGTTAGCTTCGTAATCGCCTTTTTCTCCTCAGTTGGCTCACTGCGATTAAGCGCTGTACGACGAGCTGTTTCAGGCGCCTCGTAAAATAAAAATCCTGCATACTCCGTCCGCGGCATTTGCTCTGGAAGCTCGAAATCACCGAATTGCACATAATCATGCAGAACGTTGCTATCAAGCGGGATGTCATGCTTCTGACCGCGGCAATGAGCACCGACAAAGGCGCCTTTCAAATAGAATGCAGCTCGCTCATTCCAGAGAAAATCAAGCATATCGGCGAGCTCTTGTTTAATGGCTGCGTCCTGTATTTCGTACCAAGCACAAGTGAATGCCTGCACCCAATGCCAGAACCAAGGCAAGCTGTTGTATTCGGACATGCCATACTTGCGAATATGGGCTAATGTAAGCTGAAGATTGCTGCGACCATCCTCCAGCAAATCAGCATCGGCAAACATTTGTCCAAAAATCAGCTTTGCAGCTGTATATTTTGCATCGTGATGACCAAATACATTTTTATGATGGTAGAAGCCGCTTCGATAAATATGGATAAGGGCAGTATCAAATGCTTGGATTAGCTGCTTGTCAAAAAACGTCCTATAGCGTCTCGCAAAAAATGCCATCAAGCTCCCCATCAGCTCTACGGGCAACGTATTTGGCTTGGAGTCCTTCGGAACATCCTCTAGTCTAAGCGGCCAATGTCCATAAGTATCGCTTTCTACATCCTGATCTTGCAGCGCAAGCACCTCTAGAAGCACAGATTCCGCAGTTCGTTTAGCAGCCTCTCTCTCAAACGGCAGTTGTTCTGAGTTATCAACTGCAGCTGCAAGCAAATAGGAAGCATAATAAAAGTTATCGCGTAAATCGTGGTGGAACCATAAACCGCTGCTTAATAATGGCTGGTTATGGGCTGCAATTGCTATTTTTTGAATAATCTCTTTTTGCTTAGCTGTAAAGCTCATTATACGAATCTCCTCAATTTACCTTTTTTCTTCTAATCATATATAATTTGAATAATAAGAGATACCTCTTCATTATTTTTTTAGTTCAAAACTACAATCATTTTTTCGAATAAGGAGGACATTTTATGTTCAGAAAAAAAATCCCTCGTTAATCTCGTGGTCCGCCTCGACTCCTCTCTTTACATGATGAAGCTTATATAAATGGAGAGGATGATGGCAATGTGGCCAAAAATCGTTGATTGGAAAGAGCTGCGCTTTGGCGTGGAAATTGAGTTTGTAGGCGGAAATCCAGAAAGCTTGGAGCTGCTGCCTGGTTGGGTTATTTCTTTGGATGAGCGGCAAATTGATGCACAAGGTATGGAATCAGGCAGTGAGCTTAAGCCGCCTCCGATCTTGTGGGAAGACCGTGAGCAAATTCAGATCATGTTAAACAGGCTGAGGGAACAAGGAGCAACAGCCAATTGGAGCTGCGGACTCCATGTTCATATTGGTCTCGAACCATGGGGAGAAGATGCTGTCCTCCCGCTTATAGACGCCGCACTGGAATATCAACAAACGATTCAAGCGCTATTGAATACGAGCGAGCACCGACTGCAGTTCTGCCCGCCCGTTACTCCAGACATGCGTGAGAGCTATATTGCAAATCCAAGCGATGAAGCCGTTCTCCATGTAGGACGTCCGCAATCTCATCGTTGTGGAATAAACACAGCGGCTTGGTTTGATATAGGCACGGTGGAAATTCGTTATGCAAATGGCTCAGTGAATGATGAAGAAATTCTCCGTACCATTGAGCTGTGCTTGCGATTCGTAGCAGCGATAGGTGCCGGCCGTAAGCTTTCAACCGATCCCCTAAAAATGGCTCTTGAGCTTGAAGCACCTATTGATGGTTATCCTTCTGATTTACCACCGCCACAATGGTATCAAGAAAGGTGCTGGCTGGAGGAAGCTCTCATTCCCATCTTGACGCCGCTGGCAGCCGAACTTGTACCGGGTGGAGAAATTCATCATATCGTACCTGTTCAAGATGGTATTATGGTTGCTATTGAGAAATCTGGAGAACACCTATTTAAATTTGTGCTAAAGCCTGCTGCCCAGAGCTGGACAGTTGTACGTCAAGTTGAATCATAAATCAAAAACCCTTCCGCCGCGTTTCGGTGGAAGGGTCTTCTTACTTTTTAAAAATAAAATATCGATCAACAATTATGGCAAACATAACGCCTACGCTGTACCTGATCAAATCCACGGTCAAAAAACCGCTCCCGAGCACTAAAGCTCCAATAAACGTCCTGCGAATCTCATTAATCCAATCCGCCTGGTAGAGCTGACTAAACTCGATGCCAAAACAAAAGATGAGGCTAGCGCCAGCAGCCCAAAACAAGTTTTTGTGCACCCCTATGGTACGGAAGCCATAATAAATCATGCATGCCCAAAGCGCATCGCCAAAATGCTCTGCAACAAACCCAGGCAGCGAATCTGCAAAGCTCCTTGAGCTGTAGCCAAGCACCATCGTTATAACAACCGCAATCGCGTATCGTATTCTCGGTTTCATTTGATAATCACCTGCTTAAACGATTTTGCAGATCGATTTGGATTTGGCTGTGGATCTTGTCCCAGTCCAAGCTGCTTTTATTAAACAGCATTTTATCGATCGGCAACTCGTTTAGTATCGCTAATTCATAAGTCTTTCGCAGCTCAAGCACCTCGAGAAGACCTTGAGTTCCCTTGAGCTCTTTACTTTTGCCGTAGCCCTGCTCCGTGTAATACCAAGTAATAAAGTTTAGCCATTCTGTTGGCCGTTCAGCAATTATTGCAGGAAATGCATGTTTAAAGTCATCCTGATACAAATAGAGCAATACCGGATTCAGCTGCTTAATCAAGCGATTCAGTTCATGAATATAGGTCGATATTTCAACCTCGGAACAATTGTCTCGTACAAGCATGACGGTTAACGGATTTTGCAAAAAACAGCATTCCATTATGTACACTTCATCCCCGTTAATAGCCTGTCTCGAAAAATCGCTCCACTTTTCAATAATGAGCTGCTGATGCCTCTCCAAAGGGAGGTTATATACATCATAATCCCCGAAATATTCACTATTAATCGAATCTGTTTCCTTTAGCAGCTTCCCGTAATATACGATATATCCGTCCGCCTTAGCCTCGGAATGCTTAATGATTAACTGCTGTTGCTCCGTATATTTTTGCAGCATTTGCTTATATTGTTCTTCTGTAAAATAAGCCGCGGAATCATAATCGGCTGGGTGCTCCAAATCCCCCTCCAAAAACAAGCGATTGGCAATATTCTGTTCATCTAATAGCTGCTTCACAAAACGTGCCGTACTCGTTTTCCCTGATCCGGGCAATCCTTCAACAAGGATTAACTTCGTATTATTCATGGCATTCAGCTCCTTTCACAACTACTATATTCTATCTTCCAGCCGTTTCTCCTCCATCATTGGCGTCCGCTTAGCTAATCAAATGCTGCTCCACTGCAACAAAAAAAGACTGTCCCCTGCCGAATTCTCGGTTCAAGGGACAGTCTTTTTACTGCTCGAAGCTTAAAGCAGCTCATTAAATACCCGGAATCGGGGAGCGCTTATGCTCGGTTTTCAAATATTGCTTTTCAAGCTTCTCGCGAGCCTCGTCGCTAATGGACTTGCCTTCGAGATAGTCGCTGTTATCACCATAAGTGATGCCTAGCTCGCCCTCGTCGGTTTGTCCGTCCCATAGGCCTGCCGTTGGCGCTTTGTCGAGCACGCTTTGCGGTACGCCGATATGGGAGRCCAGCTCACGAACCTGCCGTTTATTAAGCGTACTAAGCGGAGTAACATCAACCGCTCCGTCGCCCCATTTCGTGTAAAAGCCTGTAATCGCTTCAGATGCATGATCTGTACCAACGACTAACAGATTAAGGTCGAATGCAAGCGCGTATTGCATAACCATCCGCGTTCTCGCTTTCACGTTGCCTTTGCCGCCGCGGCTCAAATGACGCGGAATGCCTAACGACTTAAAGCTATGCTCCACTTCAATCGCGATTTCATCCACAGCTTCTTCAATATTCGTCTCCGCGCGGTGCTTTAGCTGGAACGCTTCCGCTACTGCATAACTATCCGCAATATCGGATTGCTCGCCATAAGGCTGAAATACGCCAAGCGTCATATACTCGCGGCCTGTTTCAACGCTAAGCTCATCTGTTGCCCGCTTGCAAAGACCCGCTGCGACTGCGCTGTCAATTCCGCCGCTAATCGCAATAAGCAAACCCGTTGTTCCCGAGTTCGTTACGTATTCCTTCAAGAAATCAACCCGTTTGCGAATTTCCTGCTCCGGATCGATTTGCGGCTTAACGCCAAGTCTTTGAATAATGGATTGTTGTAAGCTCATAGTTACCTTCCTAATTAGCGGCAAAACCGATCGAAAGCGTCTGTCAGATCGGCTGCAATGTCCGATGCGGAACGATTTTCGATCTGGTGGCGCTCGATAAAGTGTACTAGCTCTCCATCCTTCAACAAAGCGATTGAAGGGGAAGATGGCGGATATGGAGCGAAAAACTCACGAGCTTTTGCTGTTGCTTCTTTATCTTGTCCTGCAAATACAGTGTATAAATGATCAGGAGTAATATCGTGTTGAAGCGCATCAGCCACGCCTGGACGGCATTGGCCTGCTGCACATCCGCAAACGGAATTGATAACAACAAGCGCCGTACCTTTTGCATTTGGCAATTTTTCTTCTACTTCTTCAGGTGTGCGAAGCTCCTGAATACCAATTCGAGTAAGATCGTCTCTCATAGGCTGCACCATATCTAACATGTATCGTTCGAATGACATCGACATCGAAACACACTCCTTTAATTACTTTATTTTAGCTACTATTATACCTTCCGTAGTCAAAATAAAGCAACCGGAGCGCTCGCACTCCGGCTGTTCTTTTTCAGCTTAAACAGGAGCGTCTTTCGGCTTGTCCAAACCAAATGCCGCATTTTTGTCAGGATGAGTAAATATTCCTCCTTGCGGCTGAAGGCCCTCCTCAAAAATATCTCGATTTTCAGCGGTTAGAAAACCTACATCCTTAAAAGGATGCACCCATTCATCGCCAGCCATTACAGCTGGATCTGTTTCCTCGCTCCACTGCGACAATGGTGAATCCGGAGACTCATATTCATGATCGCCTATAACGATGCCGTGTGAGTTCACAAACGGCGCACGGCTTCCTCGCCCTTCGCGAAACTGAGGCAGAAATTCGATTTCAAAAGGATCTAAAGCGGGATCATCTTTAAGCATTTCATCTTCATTCTTGTGCTCATGATCTGGCATATGAACACCTCCGCACTAAATTGAAGGACGATTAGGTCCATCAAGCTTTTTGTCAAAACCAGCGGATTCGGGTGATTTGCTGTCAGCAGCCGTATTATTTTTTGCCTGCTTTGCTTGCTCAGCCGAACGACCTTTTTCCTCATTATGCTGCGTCATTGTGAGCGCTCCTCTCGTCATAAAATGTAACCGCAATTGCCGGTTATCTTTCAGAGGTAGTATGCTCAGCTGGCGCTTTCCTTATAAATCCTGAGATAAACGAACCATATCAACAACCTGTATTCCGTTCTCATAAATCGCTTCCGGATAATGTCTAACAAAGAAGTCTCGGTCAATACTCGTCATTCGAAAGCCGCATTTCTGATACAATGCAAGCTGGCTGACCCCTGAATTGCCCGTTCCAATTTCAATCGTTTTGTAGCCTAGAAGCTTTGCATATGAAATCGCATAAAGTACCATTTGCTTTCCAAGCCCTTGGCCTTGCTTTGACTCCGCTACTGCTACATTTACGATCTCGATCGTCTCGGGCCTTGTTGGCAGCAGTACAAATACTGCAATAATTTCATTGCTTATAACACCTACAAAAACTTCCCCGCGTTTTATGTATTCTTCTACGAGCTTAATCGAAGGATCTGCTAACAAGAGCAGTTCCATTGGGGGTTGTTCGTTTGCTAACAACTTACGCATTTCCATTTCCACTCTAATAAGCTCCTTCATTCAACTCGCGCGTTCCTCCGGCACTGTGAAAGTAACGATAAACGCTGTACCTTCACCTTCCTTCGACTCAACGTCAATCCGGCCATTATGGCGCTCAGCGATGCTTAGGCATAACGGCAGGCCAAGCCCTGTTCCTTGCGTCTTCGTCGAGAAAAAAGGCTCGAACAAATGCTGCATTTGCTCTGGAGGTATACCGACACCCTGATCGGCAATCCGCAGCTCAATTTTATTTCCATTATTACGAGTACTAATATGTAATGAGCCCTTATTGCCCATAGCTTCCATTCCGTTACGGGCAATATTAAGAAATAGCTGCTTAATTTCTCTGTCGTTCATCATAATTAAAGGTATATCTTCGCAAAGGCTCACTTCAATAGATTGGCCTCGCAAATTCGCATCCGCACTAAGCAGAGGTATAAGTTCATTAACAACATCATGCAGGGAAGTCAGCTCCATGGCTAGTTCCCTATTTTGAGCAAGCGATAGAAAATCACTAATAATCATATTCGCACGATCCAGCTCATCGATCACAATCTGAAAGTATTCCTCTTGATTTTTTGGACTGCGCTCCTGAATCAATTGGACAAAGCCGCGAATAACCGCCATCGGATTGCGTATTTCATGAGTGATGCTTGCAGCCATTTGACCTATCAGGCTTAATCGTTCCATTCGCCCAACCTCACTCTGAAGTTGACGAAGCTCCGTTACATCTTGAACGATAAGTGATGCGCCTGCATTTTCAGCATTAACCGATGTACGCATCGAAATCGTCGACAAGAGCAGCATTTTATCGCCGCTAACGTACGGAACGAGTGTGTTCTTCCAGCCGTTTAACGCCTGAGAAAGCAGCTTTATGCAGACATCGCCATGTCCGTCCTGAAAAATAAGCGGGAAGGCTACGCCTAGCAAGTCCTTCACTTCCGAATCCTTTGAAGGAAGACTGAGAACTGTTTTGGCTATATCATTAAAATGTGTGATTTTCCCTTCACGATCAACAATGACTACCCCAAATGAAGTCTCATCTATAAATTGCTGAAGCTTCTCCACTTCATTGCTATAATTAACCGACATTCGTTTCACTTCATCATAGAGCTGCTGCTTCTCTTTAACATTTTCGATCATAAAGATAGAGAGCCAGGTTGCCATTAATGATGCACAAACAGAGATCAACTGCACGTAAATCATCACATTCGACCACCAAATACCATTAAATAACATAATTCCAGTAACGGAAATAATGTAGTATAGGATCAAAATGGACATGATCACTAAGCCCCTGCGTTTTTTCTGTTCTTTGCCTAAAACAGAGGTACGCTGGAAAGATGGAATCGCATRCAACATCAGCGGGACAAAACCAATGACAAAAATGATAAAGTTAATGACTTCCAAGCTGCCTTCGAGCATAGATACTCTTACTGCAATGTAGATGACGGTTAAGACGGCTAATGTTGGCACGCCTCCATAGAGAGAACCTATTACATAAGGAATGAGACGAAAATCGACTTCATAACCTAATAAATCAGGAGCAGTCACCATACACAATACCATCGATCCACCGCAAAATAGGCTCATGAAAATAGGTATTCCCTTCCATCTTTGGTCTTTATCATACCAAAGCTGAAAGGCGAAAACAGGCAATAAGGACACAATGAATTGTAAGAGCAATTCCTTTAACACAGACGTCACGTCCGATCCCCCTACTACACTCTGAATCTATTCCATATTATGTTTTTTACGTAGCTTTGTATTTGAATCAATCTATTAATCCGATTAAAACATAAAATACCTCTATTTACAATTGTTCTTCTAACCAATCAATTAGCTCTTGAACAGCCTCTTTCCCCTCCAAGTCATTGTGCAACTCATGATACCCGCCATCCCAGCGTCTAAAATAACATTGGTCTCCGATTCGCTCAGCAACAAGCGCGCTTGCTTCAAAGGATGTTACGCGATCAGAAGTGCCATGCATAAGCAGCAGTGGAACCTGCAGGCTGGATGCATGAGCGATCGCCCACTCGCCGGCAGCGGTAATCTCCATATAGGTTTGGAGTGTAATTTTGGTATGACATAACGGATCTTCCACGATTGGCGCAGCAAGGTCATAACCAGGACGAAATAAATCGGCAGGATTTAAGCCAGTAGATTGGTGCATCTTCGGGACAACCGCTGCCAATTTGCGTCCAAACCACTCCACAGCTGGATGCGGTTTGAATGCAAGCTGAAGCCAAGGGCTTGTCAGTATGAGTCCACGAATTGGAGGCTGAAGTCGCAGCGCACAATTAAGCGCCACATTGCCGCCCATACTGTGGCCGTATAAGAAGATCGGCGTTCCCGGGTGCCGTTTGCCAGCCTCTTCAATCATAAGCGCTGCATCGCTTACAGCTGCGCCAAGTGAATGCAGATGCCCCCGTTTGCCTGAAGAGYGGCCATGGCCTTGCTGATCCAGCGCTATAAGTACAAAGCCAGCAGCAGTAAGCTGAGCAGCTACATGTCCATAACGATCGCCATGCTCCCCCATCCCGTGTACGAGACAGACGACAGCTTTTGTCTCTATCGTTTCTGACTTCCATTCCCGCAAAAATATTTGCGACCCCTTAGCGCCAGTTATGACCCATTCATCTCGCAGCATTCAAACGCCGCCTTTCTTTTGTGGTATTATAATACTACTAATAATATAGCAGGTGGAAAGCGATGCAATATGATGCAATTGTAATTGGTGGAGGCTCCGCAGGACTAATGGCGGGTATTGCTGCAAGCAAGGAAGGCGCTAAAGTGCTTCTCCTAGACAAAGGCGATAAATTAGGACGCAAGCTCGGCATATCCGGCGGCGGCCGATGCAATGTAACGAATAATAAAGAACTGGATGAGCTGATCAAGCATATTCCCGGCAATGGGCGTTTTCTTCACAGTACCTTCTCCAATTTCAACAATAAGGATATTATCGCCTTTTTTGAGAACCTTGGCATTGCTTTAAAGGAAGAGGATAACGGGCGCATGTTCCCCGTATCAAATAGAGCTAAAACGGTGGTAGATACGCTTGTTAACCAGGTACGCAAACAAGGTGTCAAAATCATACTGAACGCTCCTGTCGATCATATCATGTATGACAATGGAAGGGTCACAGGCGTGCGTACAAAAGCTGGTGAAACATTCCGTGCCCGCAGTGTCATTGTAGCTTCCGGCGGCAAGTCCGTGCCCCAGACCGGCTCAACCGGCGACGGTTATGCATGGGCAGAAAAAGCCGGACATACGATAACTGAGCTTTTTCCAACTGAGGTTCCGCTTACGTCTAATGAGCCCTTCATTGTAAGCAAGGAGCTGCAAGGGCTATCTCTGAGAGACGTTGCGCTGTCGGTTTGGAACCCGAAAGGGAAGCAGATTATTGAACATCAAGGCGATATGCTATTTACGCATTTCGGTATTTCCGGACCTATTGTGCTAAGATGCAGTCAATTTGTAGTGAAAGCTCTTAAGCAATTTAAGACGGGCAATATTGAGGTTGCGATTGACTTAGTGCCTGATAAAAGCAAAGACGAGGTCTATAAGGAAACGCTAAGACTTTCCGAGCTTGAACCGAAAAAAACGATTAAAAATGTCCTTAAAGGTTATTTGCCGGAAAAAATGATACCCATCTTGCTTCAAAAGGCAGGTTTGCCGGATAGCCTTACTTATGACAATATTCCAAAACAGGACTGGATAGCCCTTTCGCTGCTGATCAAACATTTTCCGATTAGAGTGTATGGCTCTTTATCCATTGAAGATGCTTTCGTAACCGGCGGAGGCATTCAGTTAAAGGAAATCGATCCAAAGACGATGCAATCCAAGCTCATGAGCGGTTTGTTTTTTTGCGGAGAAATATTGGATATTCATGGCTACACCGGAGGCTACAACATTACTGCGGCTTTCTCCACAGGCTATACGGCAGGACTTAATGCTGTCATTCAGTAAGGATATAAAAAGGCTGTCAAACGTCGTTAAACGTTGTGACAGCCTTTTTTTATTGCAATTATGTACGTGAAGTACGGCTAAATTCGAACATCTCCTGAAAAATGATCATACGTCCCGGGATCAGGAAGAAATTCCTCGGAATAATCCGCAGCTTCATCCCGATTGTGCAGCTCCTCAGCATCATGGCCTTGTCCATCGGTTGCAGCCCAGTCCTCATTCACAAGATGTGCCGGAATTGCAATCGCATCAAGCGAGTATGCAGTGCCGGTAACTGCGTCGGCATCGATACTTGCT